>JAQVGY010000003.1:30407-42421 GCA_028696495.1 Atribacterota bacterium | reverse complement strand
AAACCAGGCACTATATAGGCATGTTCATTTAACCCCTCGTCAACAGTAGCGGTATATATGGTAATATCTTTACAGTGTTCTCTTATCATTTTGATACCTTCAGGTGCCGCTACCAGACACATAAATTTGATATTGGTTTTAGAAAACCTTCTAATATATTCAATTGTTGCTACTGCAGTCCCCCCTGTTGCCAGCATGGGGTCAACAACAATGACATCCTTTTGAGCCATATCCTGTGGCAATTTGGCATAATAGCTTATCGGCTTCCATGTGTCGGGGTCCCTATATATGCCCACATGCCCAACTTCTGCTGATGGGAGCAGGCGCAGTATTCCATCAACCATTCCCAAACCTGCCCGTAATATGGCAACAATAGCCATTTTCCTGCCGGTAATTATCTTACCGGTAGTTCTGGCAATTGGGGTTTCAATTATGATATCTTTTAGGGGAATATCCCTGGTTACCTCATAAGCCATAAGAATAGATAATTCCTCTACAATTTCTCTAAAATCTTTTACCTCTGTTTTTTTATCTCTAATCAATGTCAGCTTATGCTGAATTAAGGGGTGGTTCAGTATTATTACATCTTCCATAATACATCCTCCTTATTTGACTTTCCTATTATGGATATTCCCATTTTTTCTATTAAACTATTTTTTTATTGTAGTTGACTTTAACTCCCTTAACAGGGCTCATATATATCTTCTACTTTTTGCAGTCTTACAATATGACGGGTTTCCTGACTGAATTCAGACATTAACCAAACTTTTACTATTTCTTGAGCAAGACCTCTGGCTATTACCCTTCCGCCCATAGTCAATATATTGGCTCTATTGTGTTCCTTTGCCATGCGGGCAGAAAAGGTATCATGACATAGAGCAGCCCTGATACCTTTGATTTTATTGGCGGCAAGGGACATGCCTATACCGGTTCCACAGATAAGGATACCTAATTGATATTCATCGTTTACAATAGCTTTTCCAACTTTTAAGGCATAATCGGGATAGTCCACCGGTTTGGGGTCAAAGCATCCAAAGTCTTTATAAATATACAATTTTTCCTTTAAATAATCGATAATATCATTCTTTAATGCAAATCCACCATGGTCACTGGCAATAGCAATTTTTTTCATACTATTCATATTTAAAATCCTCTCTTAAATGGAATATTAATTTTTTAATATCCTGTTTTAAATATTGACAAATGTCTTCATAAAAACTCAATCCTCTGCCGAAAGGGTCTTCTATCTCATCATTCTTCATATACTTTTTTTGATGACTGAATGGTTTGAAAAGAAAGATTTTATTCTTTGCATGAGGAAATTTATCTTTCAGGTAGTTTAGTTGCTGGTTGGTCATGGTTAGAATAAGGGAAGATTTTTCGAGGAGGCGAGCATCAACCATTTTGGCTTGATGTGTAGTAACATCTATTCCCTGTTTCGCTAAACAGAAAATAGTCTCGTTGCTTGCAGATATACCATGGTCAACAGCAATACCTGCTGAATCGGCAGAGTAATCCAATTCGGGACAGAGCTCTTCTTTCAATTTTTGAAATAAGGCCTGAGCTATTACACTTCGACAGGTATTACCGGCACAAACAAATAGAATATTTTTTTTATCCAACTTTTTCCTCATTATTTTAGCAACTGGCTCTCTTAAATGCGATAATACCTCTATCATTCTGGTAATAGTCTCTGAAAGTTTTAATTTCTTCCTGAAAATTGGTATTATCGTTTATTAACCGGCAAACAATATTTTTCTGTTGATGACCAATTTCTAAAGCCAAAAAACCCCCGGGTTTCAAAAATTCAGGTGCTTCTTTTATTATTATTTTATAAAAATCAATACCTTTTTCCCCACCTAACAATGCCAATGCTGGTTCAAAGAGACGTATTTCATCTGGTAAATTGTCCCATTCATTTTTACTTATATAGGGTGGATTGGAAATAATACCATCAAAATAACCAAACTGTTCCTTTCTCCGGAAAGGTTGAAAGAGATTCCCCTGGAAAAAATGAATATTGTTCTGACAATGGAGACGTCTGGCATTTCTGGAAGCCAGGCCGATGGCTTCTGAAGATATGTCAACTGCATGAAAATCAATATTTTTGTTCTTATCTTTGAAATAGTGGCAAATGGTAATAGGTATCACTCCACTGCCAACGCCTATATCCAATAAACAGATTTGTTTTCTCTCAGGGAACATCTCAATTAACTGTATGACTTTCTCAACTAATAACTCTGTTTCCGGTCGCGGGATAAGGACCTTTTTTGTGACTGCAAATTCTAATCCCATAAAATTTTGAAAGCCGGTGATATACTGTAGAGGGGTTCCCCCACTTCTCATCTTTAGCCATTGATTGAACTTTTCTATCTTTATAGAAGGAACAGGCATATTCCTGTTTATATAAATATAGCTTCTTTCCCTGCTCAACAGATAGCTGAGTAACAGAACAGCTTCCTGCTCGGCATCTATAATACCGTTTCCTTTTAAAAATAGTTCACCTTTGATGAGAAGTTCTCCGATACATTTTGCATTCATCTGTTTTCCGGGTTTTTTTAATAAAAGGGCAGACATTTAAATTTTGTCCTTAAAATTTTGAATAATTTCAAATAAGTTGCCATCCAATATATCTTCCAAATTGTGAAAATTTGTATTAATTCGGTGGTCAGTAACACGGTTTTGTGGGAAATTATAAGTCCTGATTCGTTCACTTCGGTCTCCGGTTCCCACCTGCTTTTTCCTCTGTTGTCCGATTTCTTTATCCTGTTCCTGATGTAAACGATCCAGCAGACGTGCCCTCAATATCTTCAAAGCCTTAGCTTTATTCTTATGCTGAGATTTTTCATCCTGACAGGTAACTACCATTCCAGTGGGAATATGGGTAATTCTCACAGCAGAATCGGTGGTATTAACACTCTGGCCCCCAGGACCGGTAGAACGATAACGGTCAATCTTTAAGTCATTGGGGTCAATCTCCATTTCAATCTCTTCAGCTTCTGGTAAAATAGCTACAGTGACAGTTGAGGTATGTATTCTGCCACCCGCCTCAGTTACAGGTATTCTCTGTACTCTATGTACTCCACTCTCCTGTTTTAGGGAACCATAAACATTTTTACCAGAAATGCCAAATATAATTTCTTTCAAACCTCCGATTCCAGTGGGATTGGAATTCATCACTTCTACTTTCCAATGATTCCTTTCCGCAAAACGAGAATACATCCGGTACAGGTCACTTACAAAGAGTGCTGCCTCTTCTCCTCCCGCACCGGCTCTAATCTCTACAATGATGTTTTTTTTGTTCCTGGGGTCTTCCGGATTTAACAATTCCTGGATAGAATTTTTTAACTTATCCTCTCTCTCATGGAGTGATTCTAATTCTTCATTTATCATTTCATTTAATTCAGGGTCATGCTCATCTTTTTTTAACTGTTCATTTTCCAGGATTTCCTGTTCGATTTGTTTGTATTCAATATATAGTTGAGCGAGCCTGGCAATCTCACTATGTCTTTTAGCTAATTTTTGAAACAATTCATGATTGGCAATTACTTTCGGCTGAGATAACTCATTATTTAAATCCTTATATTCTTTTTCAATATCTTCCAATGTTTCAAACATATAAATCATAACCTTTTAAAATCTTATTAAGAATCGTTTTCTTTTCTCCAGGGTCTGCCGCAGGTCATTTCTCCTTCAGGACACGGACCTGTTAAACAGGGAGGCCCGGCATCTTTAAAAATATTGGGAGCAATCTCCTTTACCAGCTTCAACATTGAAATTGCCAGTTCTCTTATTTCCCACTGTGCCCTATTACAGCATCTCAATCTAAAGAAATGAGTTAGCTCACGAGCATTTGCTGTAAAGATAATACTGGTAATGATAGCCTGTGGCAAGATATACCTCGCATCTTCAGCAAGAATTCCTTCTGCTAACATCTCATGGTATAAAGAAAAACAAGCCTGAGAAAGTTTTCGGAATTTCAACAGTAACTCTTTTTTATTTTTCTCAATACTTTCCGGAATAATATATTCTTGTTTTTCTCCTACCTTTACATATCTCTGACTCTGCTGGGAAAAGGAGGCTATACGGTGTCTGACCAGCTGATGTGAAGTGACCCTTGAAATCCCCTCAATTCCAAAGGTAAAAGAAACATGTTCCAGGACAGAATAATGTCCTAATTCCATAATCTTTTTTATGATTCTATCAGATTTATCTCCCACAGTTGCTTTTTTTAACTCGCCGATACCTCTATCTGAATAACAGAGTCGGGCTGCCTGGGCAACCGTCTCTTCCGGGTTCTGAGTAAAGTTTAATAATTGAATCTTCATATTAATTATATTCCTTAATATTTTTAACTACCCTGTCCTGGTTTATTGGTGACTTCATGGTGTAATCTGCATCTTGCTTCATACTTTTCTTTGGCACCAATTAAAATGATGGGGTCATTGTAGTCTGCAGGTTTACCATTAATCAGCCTCTGAGTTCTGGTACCCGGCTTTCCACAAACCATACAAATTGCGTGGAGTTTATCAACATATTCAGCCAGTGCTAACAATTGAGGCATAGGACCAAAGGGTTCACCTCGAAAATCCTGGTCAAGCCCTGCTACAATTACTCTCTTGCCCTGATTTGCCAGTAGCTGACAAACTTCCACAATTTTTTGGTCAAAAAATTGTGTTTCATCGATAGCTATAACCTCAATATCCTGTTCAATCTCATCAAGGATTTCTACCGCATTTTTAATGCAGGTGGCTTCAATTTTACTGCCATCATGTGAATAGACATATTTTGGTTGATAACGTATATCTATCAGGGGTTTAAATATCTGCACTTTTTTTCGGGCGATCTGTACACGTCGAACCCTTCTAATCAATTCCTCACTTTTTCCACTGAACATGCTTCCACAAATCACTTCAATACTTCCCCCGGAACAGGCTTCCTGCATTCTGCCTTCCTCCATTATATAAATTTTATAATAAACAGATTATAATAAAAAACAGAGCCTTTGCCCTGTTTTTTATTCTTTATTCTATAGCCAAATGGAAAAAATAGTTATTCTTCTTTGTCACTCTGGCTTTTATTGTCTTCTTCTAATTCCTGTTCCATCTTATATCTTCTATGAAACTTCTCCACTCTACCTGCAGAATCAAATATTTTCTGTTCACCGGTATAGAAAGGATGGCATGCAGAACATACCTCTACTCTGATTAACTCTTTTGTAGATTGAGTTTCAAAAGTATTTCCACAGGCACAGACTACTTTAGCTTTTCCATATTTAGGATGAATTCCTTTTTTCATTATCGTTTCACCTTCATTCTTAGTAATATCAATTTTCAATTCAAAGAAATATTTTTTTCTTAAAATCTATATTTAACAGTCACTTTAATATCTTCTGTACTTAGAGGTAAGGAATTTTAATTCTTACCATCATTTTTTAAGATATATAAATAATAATAGCAATATTTTTTTAAAAAATATATTTAAATGGTATTAGCTCTTTTTTTGAAATACCATAATAAAAATAACTATGAAATTATAGCACAAGCAGTTTCAACCGTCAAAGAAAATAGGGAATTTTCAATTACCCTTTTTATAGAGCATATCCTTTTCTTAGATAGTTAAAAAGTAGCGGCTTTAATGGTTCTCATCTTTAATAGAATTTAAAAAATCATGATTATTTTTGGTCTTCTTCAATTTATTTAAGAGCAAGCTTATTGAATCAATGGTACTCTGATTTGACAAAGCTCTTCTCATTAACCAGACCTTGCTCAATTCATCAGCTTCTAATAACAACTCCTCTTTTCTAGTACCTGAACGCTTTATATCTATAGCGGGGAATATACGATTATCAGATATTTCCCTGTCTAAACGTAACTCCATATTACCGGTACCTTTAAACTCCTCAAATATCACATCATCCATACGGCTGCCGGTTTCGACCAGGGCTGTGGCTAAAATAGTGAGACTCCCCCCTTCTTCTATATTTCTGGCTGCGCCAAAAAATCTTTTTGGAAAATAGAGGGCTGTGGAATCTAATCCACCTGACAGGGTTTTACCACTGGTTGGAATATTCAGGTTATAAGCCCTTGCTAATCTGGTTATACTATCTAAGAGAATTACTACATCATGTTTAAGCTCGACTAACCTTTTTGCCCTTTCTAATACAATCTCTGCAACCTTAATATGATTATTGATAGGCTGGTCAAAAGTAGAACTAATAACCTCAGCCTTTAGCACAGAGCGCCTCATATTGGTAACCTCTTCCGGCCTCTCGTCAATCAATAGTATCATTAGAATTGTCTCAGGATGATTGGCAATGATGCCATTGGCTATCTTCTCCAGAAGCATGGTTTTACCAGCTTTGGGCGGGGAAACGATTAATCCCCTCTGCCCTTTGCCAATAGGTGCAAAAAGATCGATAACCCTGGTAGATAACTCATATGGTCTGGTCTCCAGAGTAAATCTTTCCATCGGGAAAAGAGGTGTCAGATTCTCAAAATCAATACGCTCTTTAGATAATTCAGGGTCTTCATGGTTAACCGCTTCTACCTTGAGTAGGGCAAAGTATCTTTCACCCTCCTTAGGATAGCGAACCTGACCTGAAACAAGGTCTCCATTGCTTAAATTAAATCTCTTAATTTGCGATGGTGAGATATAGACATCATTGGGGCCTGATAAATAACCACCGGTTCTTAAAAACCCGAAACCTTCCTTCATAATATCCAGAATGCCTTCTGAAAACATATAACCCTGTTTTTCGGTCTGGGCTCTTAAGATATTAAAGATTAAATCTGTTTTTTTCATACGAGCACAATTATTTATTTCATACTCATTGGCGATTTTGCATAATTCACTTATTTTCATTTCCTTTAATTCATTTAATTCCAAAGTGTAATACCCCCTAAGGTTTTTCAATCTTTATATAAAAATAAATAGTAAACAGCCACCATCCGGAAGGCAGCTTTAAGACAAAACTACTCCTTTTAACCGGCAATTACCATTTAAATTGATAGTTTTATCGGTAATAATTAGTTTGACCATCATTTTAAAAATTAGAACTTTATTACTCAGAAAAATATAGTAATTAATAAATAGAAAGAGCTACTTAATATTAGTTAAAAGGTAAATAGTGGGAAAAATTCTTGAAGAATACCCTGTAGCCGTACTTTTTAATTATATCACTTCCTTTTTAAAACAACATATTTTCTTAACTCATTAAACAATTTTTTTTCAAGTGTAATTATCTCAATCTTTCAGCTTCATACGGATACTATAGAACTATACTGTAAGCTAAATTAGGATGAGGAATTAGGGATTTTTTGATTTATGGCTTGTAATATTAATTCATAATCACTCAATTTGTCAAGGTCAATCATAACTTCCGGGTCGTCAATAGGAATACCCTTTACGGGATAACCAACTATTTGTGCAGCTTTTTCTTCTATCTCTTTTATGGTCAAAGTTTTTAGTAAGAATTTTGTTAAAAACTTTATTCCCAATATGCTGATATATTTTTTAACATCTTTTCTATTATGATAAAGTTCTTCTACTAACTCTTTATTCCTATCAAAAACAGGACTGCTGAATATTACCATGTTTCCACCACAAAAGGTTCCTTCTTTCAGTGTAAAATAGGAACGTACAGTTTCAGGATATTTTTTTTGGATGGCCTCCTGAGTGATAATTGGATAATAGAAAAAGGCATCGTGCTGCTCACATTTTTTTATAAAACGGTCAATTATCTCTCCTGTAATCAAGGGAATATCTGAAGTTAATAATAAAATTTTACCATCATCTCTATAATAATCAAGGCCAATTCTAACATTGCCAATAATAGAGTCAGTAGATTCAAGAATCCTGGTCACCTTTTTCTCAAGAAAGGGAGTTAAGTCATATTCTGGCCCTACCACCACAATATCATTTACCAATTTTGATTCTAATAAGGCATTGACAATATATTCAATCATAGGGATTTCGTTGAGCATTAACAGGGCTTTATTGGTAAGTTTATTGCAATTTTCTAATTTTCCAGTATCTTTTTTACCTGCCAGGATTAAAGCATTCATTTTTTCCTTACTCCACAAAAACTTGAGGTCTATCCTTTAGTTTTAAAAACTATTTATTTCTTATAGCAGCTTCGAGAAAGCTTTTGAAAATTGGATGTGGCCGGTTAGGCCTGGATTTAAATTCAGGGTGAAATTGTGTCCCTATAAACCAGGGATGTTCCTTAAGTTCAAAAATTTCTACAAGATTATCTTCTAAATTAACTCCACTAAATATTATACCAGCTTGTTCAAATTTTGACAAATACTGATTATTAAATCCATAACTATGGCGATGTCTTTCTTCTATTCTGTCTCTCTGATAAATTTTAAAAGCAATTGAGCCTTTTGTCAAATTACAGGAATAGCTTCCAATACGTACTCCTGTATCCTTAAATGCAACATCTGTCAATCTATCCAGAGAGTTGAATATGGGATGAGCCGTATCTGGAGCAAATTCAACACTATTTGCGTCAGCCAGATTTAATACATTTTTAGCAAATTCTATTAAAGCACATTTCATTCCAAGACAGATACCCAGGAACGGTATCTTTTCTTCACGGGCAAATTTAGCTGCTTTAATCATCCCCTCTATTCCCTTTACTCCAAAGCCACCGTGAATTAATATTCCTTGAACCCCTTTTAGAAGATTCATAATATCTTCTTTCAATAATAACTCAGTATCAATCTGTTTTGTTTCAACTTTACATTTTTGTTCAATGCCGGCATGGGTCAGGGCTTCACTGATACTGAGATAGGCATCTTTTAGACGAAAATATTTTCCAATAACAGCTATATTCACTTTTTTGTCTGGATGGTATAAACGATTCACCATCTCCCGCCATTCTTTTAAATCAGGATTAACTGTAGGTAATTGCAACATTTGTACCATCAAATTACCTAAATTCTGCTCCTCTAAAACAAGGGGGACCTCATAAATTGAGTCTACATCCTGCATTTCAATAATGCCATCTCTGGGTATATCACAAAACAGAGAAATTTTATCTTTTACAGATTCAGTCAATTTTGCTTGTGCCCTGCATATCAATAAATCAGGCTGGATTCCAATACTGCGTAATTCTTTGATGCTGTGTTGAGTTGGTTTTGATTTTATTTCTTTAGCTGCTTTCAAATAGGGGAAAAAGGAGAGATGTATATAGAGAACGTTTTCTTTTCCAATATCATTCCTGAACTGTCTGATTGCCTCCAGAAAAGGCAACCCTTCAATATCCCCGATGGTACCTCCTATTTCGACAATAATAACATCAAAGGGGGACTGCCCTGGTCTATTTAACCGTTTGATGCTGTCTTTTATCTCATCAGTAATATGAGGGATAATCTGAACTGTTTTTCCTAAGAAATCCCCTCTCCTCTCCTTGGAAATAACAGTATTGTATATTTTACCGGTGGTAATACTATTATCTTTGCTTAAATTGATATCTATGAATCTTTCATAATGTCCCAGATCCAAATCTGTCTCAGCTCCATCTTTGGTAAGAAACGCTTCTCCGTGTTGAAAAGGACTCATGGTGCCCGCATCTACATTGAGATAGGGGTCATGTTTTTGAATAGTGACTCTCAACCCTCTGCTTTTCAATATACGTCCAATTGAGGCTGCGGTTATTCCTTTACCTATTGAAGAGACCACTCCTCCTGTTATAAAGATATATTTTGTCATAAAACCCTCATATTATTTATATTTAAAACTAGTCTATTTCTTAATCCATCTTAATTATATTTATTTTTTAAAATTTTTACTTTTTATGGCACCTATTTTACAAAATAAAAATTCCTCTACCATACTATAACAGGAATATTATAATCGCAAATGGAAAATTCTTTAAGAGCAAAATGGAAATATTTTTATATTTTTAGGATTTAATAATTAGATTAATAATCTAATACGTAAACAGCAGTCTTCTCGGGAAGTGCTCCGGCTTCGATTTCGAAACTGTTTTCTCCCATAATTTTTATATTATCTTTTTTATCTAAAAAAAATGATAATGGGTCTATAGGCCATTTGATAGCATCGGTCTTATAATGCATGGGAAGCACTATCTTTGGTTTGAGCTGTTCAATTACCTGATCTGCCTGTATATGGTTAAGAGTATAATAGCCACCAACGGGGATAAAGAGGATATCTACCTGGTTAATCTCTTCCAGCTGTCTATTTTCTAATACATGTCCTAAATCACCCAGATGGCATAATACCATCTCATCTGTCTTAATGATAAAAATGGTATTATTCCCCCTATTTTTTCCATAAACACTATCATGATAGGAGGAAATCCCTTTAAAAATCATTTTATGGGTATCTCTATTGACTGTACCCTTTAAAACAACCGGTTTCCCTTTAATTCCCATAGTATTATTGTGGTCATAATGTTCATGACTGATAGTAATGATATTAATCTTTTCTTTGGTCATCTTGTATCCCAATGTGTCATCAAACGGGTCTGTAAGGATGTTGATACCCCTTTTGTTAGTTATAAGGAAACAGGAATGGCCAAGCCATTTAATCTTCATTATTTTCTATACCTCTCCTGTTCATACTTTACTGAATTCCTGTTTATTCATAATAAATTGCCAGATATTGTTAATCTTCTCCTCAACAAGATGATCGGGGTAGATAAGTATAATATTCCCCGATGCCGATAATTCAATTAATTTAAAGGGCTCCTGGCTCAATACAGTAATTATTTTCTTCACCAGCGATTGGCCAATATTTCCATCAGGGAACGGCGTGTCTATAATAGCCATCTTTTTTACCAGCAAATCTATGTCCATATAGGTATCTTCAGTCCTTGCTGCCCGCAAAATATCGATAATCATCTTTATTAAGAACCAGTTTTTCCATTGATTTTCCCTTATTTTTTTTAATTTGGCTATATTATTGTTAGTATGGTTCATAGGATTGAAAGCAATTCTTAAATCGAGTAAAGAAAAAGGAATTTGCCTGTGTTCCTTGATAATATATTCTAAGATAGAAAGCTCATACAACTGAACCCCTTCTTCGCTTGCTCTGTCAACCAATTCCGGCAGGGTAAATTTTTTTGAAAATAGTATTATTGAATCAGCCTTTAATCTATCTCTCACCCTTTTCAAAGACATCCAATCAAGAGAACGTATAGTACTTATATCGTAATTTTCCAGCAGTCCGGTAATTATTAAATAATAGGATTTAAAGGCAAGTTGGGCATGGGCGATAAACAATTCTGTTGGAGTGTCTTTTGCAACTTCTATCTCAAACCCTAAAAACTGAAAACACCTCTTTAATGAGTTATAAAAACTTTCTGAGCTGTCTGCATAATATAGATTGTGATATAACTGTTCTTCCTCTTCCAGCCATTCTGTCAATGCCCACTGTTCCGTATCCAGCAGGATAAAACGTCCATCACTTTTTAATATATCCTGTATATATTTTTCGAATAAACCTCCGTAATCAGGTTCTTTCCTGGTAATTGCCGAATAAATTTGAATAAAATTAAGAGGTTTACCTTCATTGTAGAGAAGCTGATAGATTGTTTCTCCTATGTCTCTTTTTTCTGTATCATACTTAATCTCTTTCTCGGCTAAAATAAAATACTTTTTCCTGGTCTGGTCGATTAATCCAATCAATACCGTATCATTTACCTCTAATTCTCTGTCCTGAAACCATTCCCTGAAGCCGGTAATAATTTTTTGACGGTAGTTGAGCATTGCTTTTATCTCTTTTCCCTCACTGTCAACAAAAACAATCTCAACGGTACGGTCATCACGATGCCACGAGAAATAAGGTTTCAGGTAGCTGGTTAAAGTGATTGTTCCATTGAGCAGACAGTAAGAGGTTAAAGTATAGGGTAAATTAGCTTCTCGATACTTCCATTTTACAAGACCCCAGATTCCCCGTTGATATCTGATAAATCTCCGGTCAGCACCCATTACGGCATTAACTGCATGATGCGGATTTTCCCCTTTAATATTCTTAATTTT
>JAQVGY010000003.1:0-30307 GCA_028696495.1 Atribacterota bacterium | reverse complement strand
ATCCTGTACGCTGGTGTAATCACCAATAGATATTGATTCAATATCACCACGCAATACGGCAGAAAACCAGACACTGCTGTATTTGCCTATATATACCTCTCCAACCAGAGTGGCATTCTCTACTACTAAGGCAGTACTATCTATTAACGGGCTTTTATTCCTGAATTTTACAATCATACCTGACCTCCAATATATCCTTTATTTTTGTAGCAGTTTTTTCTCCAATTCCGGGGAGCTCTTTCAGTTCTTCTATTGCAGCATTTCTAATATGTTCAATACTTTTAAATTTTGATAGGAGCAGTCTTTTCTTTTTTTCTCCAATTCCGGGAATATAATCAATTAAGGAATCTCTAATTGTTTTACTTCTCAACTTTTTATGGTAACTCAGAGCAAACCGGTGTGCTTCATCTCTTATTCTCTGAACTAAAAAGAAGGCAGCTGAGTTTTTGGGTAAAATTACAGGCTCTCTTCTTCCCGGTTGAAATAGTTGCTCTTCTCTTTCAGCAAGAGAAACCAGGTTTATCGGTAAATCTAATTCATTTAGTACCTGTGATACGATATTCAATTGTCCTTTGCCTCCATCAACCAGTATCAAATCAGGCAATCCTTCCTCTTGTAACGGATAATCACTAAACCGCCTTTCTAAAATTTCTTTCATCATGGCATAGTCATTAATTCCCTGTACATATTTAATCTTAAAATGTTTATATCTTTTTTTATCCGGTATCCCATCATGAAAATAGACCAGAGAACCGACTGCATTTTTCCCTTGAATATTGGAGATATCATAGGCTTCTATGGATAAGGGCGGGGCAGGTAGATTTAAGTAATTCTGTAAATCTCTCAAGGCTTCCTGTAAAGATTCTCTATTTATACTATCCCGGAGATAGATATTCAGTCTTCTCTGATAAGACTTACTTATCTTTTCCTGACTGATGACCTTTTCAATCATCCTGATAGTATCTCTGATTTTTGCCGCTTTTTCGAACAACATCAATTGAGCAGCAATCTTCATCTCCTGTTTTAAATTTTTTAAGAGAGATTTGTGTCTCCCGGCCAGTAACAGACTGCATTCTTTAACCTTTTTTTGGTATTCGTCCTGTTCTATTTTTTTAGCACAGGGTGCTGAACATAAACCAATCTGATAATCAAGGCAGGGTTTCCCTAAATTAAATTTTCGTTGACTGCAATTTCTGATTTTAAAAATTTGTCTTAATTTTTGAACAGCTTTTCTGCTGGTTTCTACATCGGTAAAAGGACCGTAATATCGTGCCTTCTTCTCAGCAATTTTACTGCTTTTTCTGATTAGATGAATGGCTGGAAAATCAACTTCTTTGGTTATCTGTATAAAGGGGTAGCTCTTATCATCTTTTAGCTGGATATTAAAATAGGGTTTATATTTCTTAACCAATCTGCTTTCTAAGAGCAGTGCCTCCATCTCTGAAGCAGTAACAATGTACTCTATATTTTCAATGCGCTCCACCATCTGCTTTACTTTAGCTGAATGGGAAGTGTCTCCCTTGAAATAGGAACTGACCCGGTTCTTTAAAACATTAGCCTTTCCAATGTAGATAATTACTCCCTTCCCATCTTTAAATAGATAAACGCCACTCTGTTCAGGCAAATGCTTTAGAGTATCCGTTATGTTCATATCCTGTCTCCGGATAAACAGGTCTTCTTTTTGTAATAGTTTTCATTCAATGCCCTTTTTAAAAATTGTCCGGTGAAAGAAAGGGGGTAATCGATGATTTCTTCCGGTGTACCGCTAAACACTACCTGTCCACCCTCCTGACCACCACCTGGACCTAAATCGATAATATGGTCTGCTGATTTAATTACCTCCATATTATGCTCAATAACCACTACTGTATTCCCCTGGTCAACCAATCTGTTTAATACATCCAATAATTTCCTGACATCATCAAAATGTAAGCCGGTAGTCGGTTCATCTAACAGATATAATGTTCTGCCGGTACTCTTCTTGCTCAATTCTTTGGCTAATTTTACCCTTTGGGCTTCTCCCCCTGATAGAGTAGTAGCCGGTTGTCCCAGTTTGATATAACCTAAACCAACATCAATGATAGTCTGTACTGCCTTTTTTATTTTGGGAATATTCTCAAAAAAATTATAGCATTCTTCTGCAGTCATATCTAATACCTGGGAAATATTCTTACCTTTATATTTTATTTCCAGGGTTTCTCTATTAAACCTTTCTCCTTTACAAACTTCACATGGTATGTATATATCAGGCAGGAAGAACATTTCAATTTTTACTATTCCGGCACCTTCACAGGATTCACACCTTCCTCCCTTAACATTAAAGCTAAATCTACCTGGTTTATACCCTCTCATTCTGGCAGCATTGGTCATGGCAAATAATTCTCTGATAGGAGTAAAGATACCGGTATATGTGGCAGGATTAGAGCGTGATGTTTTGCCAATGGGAGATTGATCTATGGTAATGACCTTATCTATATTTTCAGTTCCCTCAATCCGCTCGTGTTCACCCGGTCTTACCCTGCTATGATATAACTCTTTCAACAATGATTTATACAATATCTCCTCAATTAGAGTACTTTTCCCGGAACCGGAAACACCGGTGATACAGTTAAATTTAGCTAGGGGAATATTAACATCAATATTCTTTAAATTATGCTGTCTGGCACCAATTATGGTTAGTTTTTTTCCATTACCGGTTCTTCTTCCGGGGGGGACTGCTATTTTACGTTTGCCACTTAAATACTGACCGGTTATGGAGGATTGATTAGCCATGATTTGTTCTTCATTCCCTGAGGCGACTACATAACCACCATGAATGCCCGCACCAGGTCCCAAATCAACAATATAGTCTGCAGAACGGATTGTCTCCTCATCATGTTCAATCACGATAACTGTATTTCCCTGATCTCTCAACTGAAACAGTGTTTTTAATAATTTACTGTTATCTCTCTGGTGTAAACCAATAGATGGTTCATCCAGAATATATAATACCCCTGTCAGACTGGAACCAATCTGAGTAGCCAGTCTTATTCTTTGATTCTCCCCACCGGCAAGAGTTGAAGAAGAGCGAGAAAGGGTTATATAGTCCAGACCAACATTCATTAAAAACTTCAACCTATTCAATATCTCTTTTCTAATCTGCCTGGAAATCTCTGCTTCTCTCTGTTCCAGGTTAAGATTTTCAAAAAAATTTACCAGTTCTTTTACGGTCATATCTGCCAGAACGGCAATGGAATAATCTTTGATTTTAACCATTAAACTCTCCGGTCGAAGCCTTTTGCCCTTGCAGACCAGACAATTATTCATGGTCATAAATTTTTGAATCTCGGCACGAATATATTCAGACTTTGTCTCCCGGTATCTCCTCTTTAAATTATCTATAACTCCTTCAAATTCATCGTGATGGAGCCAGGAATCACCTTCATCTATATTATGGTATTCAAAGGATATTTTAGTGGAGCCAGAACCATAAAGTAAGACTCTTTGCTGTTCCCCGGTCAGCTTATTAAAAGGTGTATCCAGGTCAAAACCATAATGTTTTGCCACTCCCTCGAGAATATGGTGTAAATATCTTCCCTTAATACGCCCCCATGGTACCAAAGCACCATCTAATACCGATTTATTTTTGTCTGGAACAATGAGGTCAGGGTCAAATTCCATTTTAAAGCCAAGTCCGCCACAATTGGGGCAGGCGCCATAGGGGCTATTGAAGGAGAATATGCGAGGAGTAATCTCCGGCAAACTAATCCCGCAATAAGGACATGAGAACTTCTCACTAAAAATATATTCTTTCCCTTGCTCATCTAAGATGATTACCAATCCATCACTCAGCTTTAATGCTGTCTCAATGGAGTCACTCAATCTGCTTTTAATATCCGGTGTTATAACCAGACGGTCAATAACAACCTCAATGGTATGCATCTGATAGCGAGCAAGAGCAATATCATCATCCACATCAGCCATTTTTCCGTCAATACGCAGCCTTATAAATCCTTTCTTCCTGATATCTTCAATAACCTGTTTATGTTCACCCTTTTTTGCTCTGATAATTGGCGATAGTACATTTATCCTGGTATTGGGAGGTAAATCCATTACCTGGTCTATTATCTGGTCAATACTCTGTCTGGTGATTATTCTCCCGCAACTGGGACAATGAGGAATCCCTATTCTGGCATATAATAAGCGCAGATAATCATAAATCTCAGTAACAGTTCCCACTGTAGAACGGGGATTCCTGCTGGCTTTCCTCTGGTCAATTGAGATAGAAGGTGATAATCCTTCAATATAATCGACATCCGGTTTGTCAATCCTTTCCAGGAATTGTCTTGCATAAGAAGAAAGTGATTCCAGATAGCGCCTCTGGCTTTCGGCATAGATAGTATCAAAAGCCAGCGATGATTTCCCTGAACCACTCAGTCCAGTAATAACTATAAGTTTATTACGTGGTATATTTAAAGATATATTTTTTAAATTGTGCTCTCTGGCACCTTTTATAATAATCTTATTTCTTGCCATTTTTTAATTAACTCCATTTTTGTTTTCATTTTACGTTTTGTGTTAAATGAGTATATTCATATAACGTAAAATTTGTCGTAGGTATTTAGTATTTAACTAAAAACTATGAACTATGAACTTTAGTTCACTATTTAAAAATAATTCTCTCTCGTTTCAGTCTTTTTACTTCATCCCTTAATAATGCAGCTCTTTCAAAATCAAGTTCTTTAGCCGCCTGATTCATCTCATTTTTTAAGGATGTTATCAAGGCATTGAGGCTGCTTTTGGGTAAATATTTTGTCTTCCCCTCACTCACCTTATATTCTTTATCTATCTCCTCATCCCAATCAATATCTTCAAAATAAATCATATCATCAATGGGTTTTTGAATAGTTTGAGGAGTAATATTATTATCCCGATTAAATTTTAATTGTATCTCTCTCCTGCGACCGGTCTCTGCTAAAGCTCTTTTAATAGAGCCTGTTATCTCATCACAATATAAGATAACTGTTCCATTGACATTTCTCGCTGCTCTGCCCATAGTCTGAATGAGAGAGGTTTCTGAACGCAAGAACCCCTCTTTATCGGCATCCAATATCGCTACTAAGGAGACTTCCGGTAAATCTAACCCTTCTCTCAATAGATTAACACCTACCAGTACATCTATTTTACCTTCTCTCAATTCTTTTAAAATCTTAATTCTTTCAATGGTACCTATTTCGGAATGGAGATATCTAACCTTGATGTTAATCTCTTTCAGATATTCAGCAGTATTTTCAGCCATTCTCTTGGTAAGAGTAGTGACCAGTATCCTCTCTTTCTGTTCAATCCTCTTTTTAATTTCTGCAATCAAATCATCTATTTGATATTTAGCCGGTCTGATTATTACCTCCGGGTCTACCAGTCCGGTAGGTCTAATAATCTGTTCTGCTATCTGATTACTTCTATCTATCTCATATCTTCCCGGTGTAGCCGATATAAACAACGCCTTTTCCAGATATTTTTCAAATTCATGAAATACCAATGGTCGATTATCATAAGCCGAGGGCAATCGAAATCCATATTGTACCAGACTATCCTTTCGGGATTTGTCTCCGGCATACATTCCTCTCAGTTGAGGTATGGTTACATGTGATTCGTCAATAAGTATAAAAAACGGTTTAGGAAAATAATTGAGCAATGTTGCAGGCGGTTCACCAGCTTTTCTATCACTTAAATGTCTGGAATAATTTTCAATACCGGTACAGTAGCCAAATTGAGTCAACATCTCCAGGTCGTATTTTGTTCTTTGTTCTAATCTTTGAGCCTCTAATAATTTGTTTTTCTTATGGAAATAAGCCAGTCGTTCACTTAGTTCTTCCTTAATAGTTGTGATGGCTTTTTCTAATCTTTTTTGAGGTGTGACAAAATGTTTGGCCGGATATATGGTAATTTTTTCTTTTCTTTCCCCTCTATGTCCGGTCAAAGGTTCAATTTCATAAATTGCCTCAATTTCGTCTCCAAAAAATTCAATACGAAAAGCATTTTCCAGATAAGCCGGGAATATATCTAAGATATCTCCTCTTATTCGAAAACAACCTCTTTGAAATTCAATATCATTTCTTTCATATTGTATTTCTATTAATCTTTTAGTTATCTCTTCCCTTTTTATCACCTCATTCTCCCGAACAGCTAAACCCAGCTGTGAAAAATCGGCAGGTGAACCAAGTCCATAGATACAGGATACACTGGATACAATAATTACATCATTTCTTTCCAGTAAAGAAGCTGTTGCTGATAAACGTAAACGGTCAATCTCATCGTTTATAGAAGCATCCTTTTCAATATAGGTATCAGTTCGAGGAATATATGCTTCAGGCTGGTAATAATCATAATAACTGACAAAATAGCCCACTGCATTGTCAGGAAAATACCTTCTGAATTCATTACAGAGCTGGGCAGCCAGTGTTTTATTATGAGATATAACAAGGGTAGGCATCTGCAAATATTGAATAACATTAGCCATAGTATATGTTTTTCCAGAACCGGTTACTCCCAGCAGAGTCTGTATCTGCTTACCTTCTTCATAGCCCTGACATATTTTTCTTATTGCTTCCGGCTGGTCTCCCTGAGGAGAATAATTAGAAACAAGTTTGAACTTTCTGCTCATTAACAAGCCATCCTATTTTTTAATTGAGAATAAAAATATTACTGCAAAAATTGGTTTTATAAAATAATTCAACTTTTAATTATACCATATCATGCAACTGGAGCAGTTCGTTGAGCCGAAAAATGAAGAAATGAAGATATATCGAGCAGTTCCTTTATTAATTTCAAAATATAATCTTTATTTTAAGTACTCCGGGCAAGTAATTGCCTTAATTCCTGCCAGATTTGTTTTACCTGAATCCTGGTATGGCCAAGAGAGGCACCATTATCAATGACATAATCTGCCTTTTTAAGTTTCTTCTCCATAGGTATCTGTGAATCAATTCTATTTATTGCTTCTTCTTGAGTGAGACTGTTTCTAATGAGGAGTCTCTTTATCTGTTCTTCCCGATTGAGATATACCACTATTATCTTATCCATCATACCTTCCAGATTTGCCTCAAACAATAGAGGTACCTCAATAATACAAATCGTTCCATCAGAGCTGTCTTTACTTCTCATCTCCTCTATCTTATTTTTTATAATTGCCACAATTTCAGGATGAGTTATCTTGTTTAATTTCTCTAATTTCTCTTTGTCAGCAAAGACAATTCTGGCTAATTCTTTACGATTAATCTCCTGATTATCTTTTAATATCTCTTTTCCAAAATAATGAACGATGTTTTTCCAGGCTTTTTCTCCTGGCTGAACAATGGCACGGGCAATATTATCAGCATCTATTATATCTGCCCCCAGCTGTCTGAACATCCGGGCAACGGTTGATTTACCGGAGACAATGCCACCTGTTAAACCCACAATTAATACTTTCAAGAGATTTACCTCTTTTTTTTAAATAACTTCCTCTTTTCTCTATTACAGCTCTCCCCAATGATTACCACTCTTGAAATTTACCCTTAATGGTATATCCAGGGGAAGGCAATTCTCCATGATATCTTTAATAATAGCCTGTCTTTCCGCCAGCTCTGATTCTGGAATTTCAAAGATTAACTCATCGTGAATCTGTATAATCAAACCACTGGGCAGATTCAATCTTTCCATCCTGTTGTTTATTCCAACCATAGCCATCTTAATTAAATCTGCTGCCGTGCCCTGTATAGGAGTATTAATAGCAGTCCGCTCATAAAATTCCCTGATTGATTTATTGCTGCTATCGATACCTTCCAGATATCTTTTCCTGTTTAGCATCGTTGTGACATATTTATTCTTCCTGGCAATGGCAATCTGTTCATCAATATACTCTTTTACTCTATGGTATCTCTGAAAATAGGCATCAATATATTGTGCCGCCTCTTCCCTGCTTATCCTGAGACCGGTTGCCAGTCCATAGCTGCTCATCCCATAAATGATACCGAAGTTAATAGTCTTGGCAATTCTTCTCATCTCTTCGCTAACCAGATTCAAATCAACATTAAACAATTGTGCTGCAGTAAAGGCATGGATATCCTTTCCTTCTAAAAAAGCTTCCCTTAAATCTTTATCCTGAGAAAGGTGTGCTAAGATTCTTAACTCAATCTGAGAATAATCGGCAGATAAAAATATATTTCCTTCCTCTGCTATAAAGGCATTTCTGATATCTCTACCCAGTTCAGTTCTAACAGGGATATTCTGCAAATTAGGATTATTACTGCTCAGCCTCCCGGTTGAGGTACCGGTTTGATTAAAACAGCTATGAATCCTGCCCGTTTGAGGATTTATCAATCGGGGTAATTTATCAATATAGGTATTTTTTAATTTTTCCAGCTCCCGATAATCCAGGATTTTGGCAACTATTTCATGTTTTTCTGATAATTCCAGCAAAACCTGTGCATTGGTAGAATAACCGGTTTTAATTTTTTTTATAATGGGAAGTTTTAATTTTTTAAACAGGATATGGCTCAATTGTTTTGGTGAATTTAGATTAAACTCTTCGCCCGCTAAATCAAAAATACCAGCTCTGATTTCTGCTATTTTTCGGGAAAAATGCTGTGACATCTTCTTTAAAAAAACGGTATCAAGCTTAATGCCTTTTTTTTCCATAAGGTAAATTACCTTAATGAGAGGAAGCTCCACATCGAGATACAGTTTATCCATATTTTGAGAACAGAGCTTTTCCCACAAAGTCTCTTTTAAGGGTAATAATGATTTTGCCTGCCAGCATATCTCCTTTTCCCTCTCAAAAAAATTTCCTTGTTCTGCAGCTTCAATATCGGCACTACTTTTTCCAACCAGATTATCTCCTAATATCCTATTTAAATGATAATTCTCCTGAGAAGGGTTGAGCAGGTAGGAGGCAATCTGCACATCAAAATAAGGAGGGTGAAAAAAATTATTATCATTGGATAGATAGGTCCAGGAATGTTTCAGGTCAAACCCTATCTTTTCTATTTTACTATCCTGAAAAAGCTCATTCAATCTTCTGAGCAGCAAGTCTTTGGAAAGATATTTGTTGCTATCAATCAGGGTATCACTGTTATTTATTCTAATTAAATAAACTTCATCAGGAAGACCTATAGCAATAAATTTGATTAAATTGGAGCCTGCGGACTGATAACCCTCCTCTAAAAAAGAAAAAAGTCTCTTTGACTTAACCTTCTGGCATAATTCTTTAAATTGCTCTTCATTAATAATTTCCTGGAATTCTATGATATTCTCTCTTATTTTTTTACCATCTGATTTTTGAGCGGGAAGTTTTTCCAGTAATTTTTTAAATTCATATTTTTCAAAGAGAGTTCTTAACTTTTCATAATCAGGACCGCTATAGGCAATTTTGGATAACTCTAAATCGAGAGCAACATCTCTTTTAATGATAGCTAATTCCTTGCTCAATTTAGCCTGTTCTTTATATTGCGAAATCTTCTCTCTCAGGGATTTGTTCTCCATATGAACAGAATTTTTAATTACATCTTCCAGACTGCCATATTGCTGTATCAATTTTTTAGCAGTTTTTTCTCCTATACCAGGTACACCCGGAATATTATCAGATGGGTCTCCTTTAAGACCAATATAATCAGGAATGAGATGGGGAGAAAAGCCCAGCATTTCTTCCAGAGATTCCAGATGATATTGTTCAACCTGGGTTACCCCTTTCTGCATTAATAATATTTCACTATCCTCATCAGCCAATTGTAATAAATCCCTATCACCGGTAACAATAACCGGTTTATATTCACTGCCTTTTGTTTTCTGTACTATAGAGCCGATAAGGTCATCTGCTTCATATTCCTCAATCTCCATTGAGGGAATATTAAATTTCTGAACAATATCTTTAATAATGGGTAGTTGGTCAATTAATTCTTGAGGCATTTTTTCTCTCTGGGCTTTATACTTTTCATATTGTTTATGTCGAAAAGTAGGCTTAGGAGTATCGAATGCAATTATAATCCCATCAGGTTTCTGTTCTTCTAATAATCTCAGCAAGACCAGGGTGAAGCCATAGGCAGCATTAATCAGCTGACCATGGGAGGTTGTCAGTCTGGGCAAGGCAAAGAATGCGCGATATATTAATCCCTGCCCATCAATTAAAAGTAACCTTTTTGTTTTTTTTATCATACTTCATGCTCTTATTCTTTATAAATAAATTTCCCTAAAAAAAGAATGGAATCGGACTCAGGTAAAATAGTTATTACCTTGACATTGGCATTAGTCTATCCTATAATTTTTTAGATACTTTTTGATGCCGGAGTGGCGAAATAGGTAGACGCACTGGACTCAAAATCCAGCGAGCCTCACAGCTCATGTCGGTTCGACTCCGACCTTCGGCACCATATTTAAACCTTTCCAGCACTATTCTTTCCCAACCAGACCCTGGCTCGGGGCAGACATCTTTCTATCTCTTCAACTAAATCCTGATTATATTCAACCATTATATCTTCATCTACATATTGATGATATATTTTTTCTGCTGATTTAAAATGTATTACAACACGCTCTCTACCTTGATATTTTTGTAATATTTTTTTTAAACCCTCCAATCTCTTTAAATCCAGTCCGGTAAAATCTACTTCTATATGCAGGTATGATATGCTTTTACTTTTTTTCTTTCGTTTAGGTAAATCTTTTTTCTCGTAATCATTAATTGGAGTAAGTGACTCTGCCAGCAATTTCATATTCAGCTCCATAGTATCAAGGCGCCCTTCCACAATGACTATATTTTCTTCCTTGAGTATTTCTTTAAACTCCTCCAGTGTTTTAGGAAAAACGATGATTTCAATTGTGCCATGCAAATCTTCCAAAGAAAAATAAGCCATTATATTGCCATTTTTAGTGGCTTTCTTTCTCAAATTGGTAATGATACCACCTAAAACCAATTGACTCTTATCAGAAAAATTTTCTAAGCTGGAAGAGTCGGCATTGGTGATTTCAGACAATTTATCCTGGTAATCCTGCAAAGGATGGTGTGAGAGATAAAATCCAAGGGTTTCTTTCTCCATAGTTAAAAGTTCCTGGTCACTAAACTCTTGAACCTCTTCCAGATCAAAGGTATCCTGAATGTTATTTAGCAATTCATCGCTCTTTATGGTAAAAAGACTCACCTGGCCATTTCTTTTTTCCCTTTGCTGGTCTTGTGCTATCTGTATTGTTCTTTCTAATATTGATAGCAGCCGGGCTCTGGAAGTTTTAAGTGAATCGAAGGCGCCACATTTTATTAAACTTTCCATAACCCTCCTGTTCATGGTTTTTATATCTACCCTTTGACAGAAATCAAGCAGAGAGGAGAATGGACCATTTTCTTTTCTCTCTTTAATAATATTCTCTACCGCGGCTCTGCCCACATTTTTAACAGCTGCCAGACCAAAGCGCAGAGTATTTTTATCCACTACCGTAAAATCAATCAGACTTTCATTGACATCAGGGGGCAGTATTTTCAAACCCATATTCTGGCATTCTTTTATATATTTCACTACTTTATCAGTATATTGCATAATACTGGTGAGGAGTGCAGCCATAAATTCTACCGGATAATGTGCTTTAAGATAGGCTGTCTGATAGGATAAAAAAGCATATGAAACACTATGAGATTTATTAAAACCATATCCCGCAAAATAGGCAATCAGGTCATATATTTCATTGGCAGTCTTTTTATCAATACCATTCTTCAACGCACCTTCAATGAATTGTTTCTGCTGCTTCTTCATTACTTCTTTTATCTTTTTACCCATTGCCTTCCGTAATATATCTGCCTCCCCCAGGGAATAACCCGCCAGTTGACTGGCAATTTGCATAACCTGTTCCTGATATACGATTACCCCATAAGTGTCTTTCAAAATCGGCTCAAGTCTGGGATGAAGATATTGAATTTCTACTTTACCTTTTTTACGATTTATAAAATCATCAATCATGCCACTGCCTAAAGGGCCCGGTCTAAATAATGCCAGCAGGGCAGTGATATCCTCTATATTTCTGGGTTCCATCCGCTTTACCAGGTCTGTCATTCCGGAACTTTCCAATTGAAAGACGCCACAGCATTCCCCTCCGGCTAATAACTGATAAGTCTTCTCATCATTTAATGGAATCTGGTCAATTCTTATTGCTTCACCCCTGGTCTTTTTAATAATTTTTAAGGTGTTGTTGATTACTGAAAGGGTTCTCAGCCCCAGAAAATCCATCTTTAGTAATCCCAGGGACTCTAAATCTTCTGCAATATATTGAGTAGAGATTTCTCCTTCAGAAGTTAATTGGAGAGGAACGAAATCAGTCAATGATTCTCGAGACAGGACCACCCCTGCAGCATGGGTAGAGGCATGGCGGGATAAGCCTTCCAATTTAGAGGATATTTCAATCATTTTCTTTATAGTATCATCATTTTCCATTCTGTTTTTCAATTCGGGTTCAATCTGTAAAGCTTTCTCTATGGTCATTTTGGGATCAAAAGGGATAAGTTTAGCAATTTTATCTACCTGTCCGTAAGGGATGCCCAGGGCTCTTCCCACATCCCGGATTACTGCTCGGGCAGCCATAGTACCAAAAGTGATTATCTGGGCTACCTTATCACTTCCATATTTTTTACTAACATATTCTATTACTTCCCCTCTTCCCTCAATGCTAAAATCAATATCAAAATCAGGCATACTGATTCTTTCCGGGTTGAGGAATCTTTCGAAGAGCAGATGGTAATCCAAAGGGTTTATATTGGTAATATTAAGGCAATAGGCTACAAGGCTGCCAGCTGCTGAGCCTCTCCCGGGGCCAACCATGATATCATGCTTTTTGGCATAATCAACAAAATCCCATACAATCAAAAAATAAGTGGCAAAACCCATTTTTTTTATAATAGATAATTCATAATCCAGACGTTCCTTAATCTCCCCTTCCAGGGATTTAAATTTAGCTTTTGCCCCTTCATAACATAATTGTTTTAAGTACTCATTATCGGTGAGGTTTTCGGGTAGACTGAAATCAGGCAGATGGGCATTGCGAAAATCTATTTCCAGATTGCACTCCCGGGCAATCTTGCAGGTATTCTCCAGTGCTTCGGGAATATCGGCAAAATGTTGTAGCATCTCTTCCTGGGTATTAAAATAGAATTCATCGCTACTAAATTTTAAACGAGCCGGGTCATCGAGATTGGTGGCTGTCTGTATGCACAGCAGGATATCATGTGCTTCAAAATCCTCTCTATTGATATAGTGTACATCATTGGTAGCTACCAGAGGTATATTGAGAGAATGACCCAATTTGATTAACTCCTGGTTAACCTTGAGCTGTTCAGGCATAGTATTGTTTTGAATTTCCAGATAAAAATTCCCCTTACCATATATTTCCTGGTAAGAGAGGGCTAATTCCTCTGCTTCTGCAAAATCATTTTGTAATATTGAACGGGATACTTCCCCTTTCAGGCAAGCAGACAAAGCGATAAGTCCTTCATTGTATTTTCTCAATATCTCCTTATCTACTCTTGGTTTATAATAGAATCCTTCTAAAAATGAACTGGTAACCAATTGAATAAGATTCTGATACCCGAGCTTGTTCTTTGCCAGAAGTATTAGGTGGCTGGGGGATTCTTTCTTGCCATAAGATTTATCCTTCCTGCTGTTGGGAGCAAGATATACTTCACAACCAATTATTGGTTTGATATTATTAGCCACAGCTTCTTTATAAAACTGAATGGCACCATACATAACTCCATGGTCGGTCAAAGCCAGGGCTGACATATTATTTTCTTTGGCTTTTTTTATCAATTCTTTGATACGACATGCCCCGTCGAGAAGGCTATACTCAGAATGGACATGCAGATGAACAAATTTTTGTTTTTCAGACATCTATTCTCTCTCTTTGCTAAATACACCAACCAATATGATGGACGGTGGTGTATTTTACATAATATTTTTATTATAAGAACAGTCTATATTAACCATCTCTGCCTTTTGATAAATTGCTTTTACTTTTACATGGTTATATATAGTTATATATTAAGAGTAAAGAAGGCTATTTAAATACAGTTATAATAATCTAAACTCTGAGTTTTTTAAAAATAAGTAAGATTATTATGCTTTAAGATTATTATATACCAATTTATACCGGGTTTTGGATTAACAGGCACTTATACATTATGAACAATCGGGGGTATAGAACAAAGTTCATCCTAAATTTTAGGAGAAAATTTTCAAAGCTTCATAACTAATTTACTATTATTATTTAAAAAATATTTTGGCAAAATTAATCCATTCTTTATTTACGGTCTTAATATCCTTAATAGCCTTTTCCAAAGGTACCGCAATAATCTTATTACCCTTTAGTGCAGCCATTTTACCAAAATCTTCCTTTTCAATTAATTCTACTGCTTTCACTCCGGTGCGTAGACCCAGTATTCTATCAAATACTGTCGGATTGCCGCCCCTTTGCATATGCCCAATTACTGCATGTCTGGTTTCCAGACCGGTTTTTTCACAGATTAAATCACCTAAAGTCTGTCCAATCTCCCTTTTCCTCAAAATCATGTGACCGAAATGGTCTAACTCTTCCTGGCCGGCAGCAGTCCCAGGTAATTCAACCCCTTCTGATACTACCACCAGGGCATATTTTTTCCTGGAATAGACCCGCTGTAGCTGTTTGCACATCTCATCAATATCCGGTTTTTCTTCTGGTAATAGTACCCAGTCAGCACCACAGGCAAGTCCGGTATAGAGAGCCACCCAACCGGCATATCTTCCCATAACTTCCAGTATCATTACCCTGTGATGGGATTTTCCGGTATCTTCCAGACTTTTCATTGCTTCCACCGCTCTGGTTACCGAACTATCAAACCCAAAAGTGAAATCTGTAGAAGATAGATCATTATCCATGGTTTTGGGGGCACCTACTACATTTACCTTATACTCATTAAACAATTTATAGGCAACACCCAGGGTATCTTCTCCCCCCATAGCCAATATGGCATCCAAACCATAATTCTTTATAGTATTTATTACTCTTTCTACCCCGGTTTCCACCTTAAAGGGATTTGTTCGAGAGGTCCCTAAAATGGTACCGGCTTTATCTATCAGCTCTTCCGCATCTTGCAAATCAATTTTAAATATACTACCGTCAATCAAGCCTCTCCAGCCATCCCGGATACCAAATACCTCGTAATCAAAATCATATGCTCGATAGACTGCCCCTCTAATGGCAGGATTAAGCCCGCAGCAATCTCCCCCTCCTGTTAGAATACCAATTCTTTTAGACATCATTTACTCCCTGTTTTTAATACTAATTTTGTTTAATTTAAAATGCTACACCCTGTTATTGCTACCTAAAACCCGTATACGGTCCCTGATAACTTCCTTAGCTGCCTCTTTGGCAACTCCCAGAGGCTTTCGAGGATCGATTTCATTGGGATTCTGATTAAGATATTCTCTGATTGCCCTGGTAAAAGCCATCCGAATTCTGGTATCAATATTAACTTTACATATCCCTGCAGCAATTCCTTTTTTAACCTCTTCATCGCTGGCTCCAGATGCTCCGTGTAGCACTATAGGGATACCCGTCAAATCTCTAATCTTTTCAATACGTGGTATATCCAGCTGGGCGATAGGTTCTCGGCACCCATGAATGGTGCCCACTGCTGCAGCCAGAGAATCAATATCAGTCAATTCAACGAATTTTCTTGCCTCTTCCGGATCAGCCATAAATTCTTTTATCTTCTCTCTGGCTACACCCGGCTCATCACTGGAATCCATCTTCCCGATCTGGCCGATTTCAGCCTCTACCGGAATATTTACAGCATGGGCCATCTCTACCACTTTTTTGGTCAAAGTGACATTTTCCGCAAAGGGCAAACTGGACCCATCAAACATTAATGAGGTAAATCCGGCTCTTAGACACTTGATGTTTTGATAATAATCGGTCCCGTGATCCAGGTGTAAAACAACCGGTATAAAGGTCTTTTCAGCTAATGTTTTCACCATACCAACAATCATATCCAGGCCGGCATAGGCAATAGCCCCTTGTGAAGCCTGTACTATAACCGGGGCTCTTTCCTCTTCGGCTGTCTCAACAATAGCCTGCACTATCTCCATATTATTGGCATTGAAGGCTCCAACCGCATAACGGTGTTTTTGAGCATCTATTAATATCTCTTTACTTGTTACTAAGGGCATAATAATCCCCCTTCTCTCTCAATTTTATTTCTATTTAAAATACTGATGATTAGGCAATAGGCAAAGTGTTATATTTATAATAATATAACTTTAATTATATATAGGTTAAAACCTTATTGCAATTAATATTTTGACAAACTTGTACCACCTGTACCTTTCTTTTAATAAAAGTCAACAAATTAATAATGTGGTATATTGTGGTTCTCAACTTTGTGCTACCATATAGATTAATAGCCTTCTTCAAGGTTAACCCTATTTTCCGGCTCTTCTCCATAGAACACTTTTTTAATATTTTTATATACCGCTAAAACATTTTCTTCTATAGATTTATCGGTATACCCGGCAGTATGTGGTGACATAATTACATTATTCAGCTCCTGAAAAGGATATTTGCCGGGCAGCATTACCGGTAAATCTCGAGTAGGGTACTGATACCAGGTATCGATTGCAGCTCCCGCCAAAGTACCATTTTTGAGATGAGAATAGAGGGCTTTTTCATTGATAACTTTACCACGGCCGACATTAATAAGGTATTTCCCTTTCATCAACCCTAATATCCGGTCATCAATAATGTTCTCGGTCCTGTCAGTCAAAGGTAAGGCAATAATAATAAAATCAGATTGGGTGACAACATATTCTAATTGCTCCGGTGTACCTAAAAAGGTTAAGCCGTATTTCTGTTCTAATTCCTCTTCTTTTTTTATTGTATGTTTAATAGCATATACTTTCATTCCAAAAGAAAGGGCTCTTCTGGCAATTTCCAATCCAATTGCACCCAAACCGATAATACCCAGTCTTTTTCCTTTAATTTGAATGGCTGGTTCACCTGTAACAAACCCATGCCATCTACCTTCCCTCAGGTCCCGGTCATAATTAATCAGGTTTTTAGCCAGTGCCAGCAAAAGACAGAAGGCTTGTTCCGATACTGCATGATTGTTACCATGTGTATTACAAACAAAAACCTGAGGGTATCTTTTAAAAACCTCCAGTTCCTGCTTGTCGATTCCGGTAAAAGGTATTTGAAATAATTTCAATTTTTTGGCCTGGCTCAGTTCAGATTCCCCCATTACTCCCCCTACTATTACCTCTGCAGATGCCAGCTGTCTGCTCAGCTCCTTATCGTCTTCCTGTGGGAAGATAAACTGCAGGGGAAGATGTTCGTCCTGGTTATATTTCTCCAATAATTCTATCCATTTTTCAGTTTTTACCATTTTACTAAATATTAGTACTTTCATTTTTTTACCATTCTGAACAGATATTTCTTTTTCCCTATCCTGCACAAATTTTCTGGCTGCCACAATATGTTTGCATTCTAAATTCCATTTGCGACAATTATTTATAAAATCATAGCAATCACATTCCGGAATTTCTAAATTTACCCGGTATATTTTTTTGTTCTGTTTGTTCTGTACTAAAAAATGGTCCCCTTCCCCTTCTACTATTAAATCCCGGGAGGCAAGGGCTCTGTTATTCTGTTCCTCTTTGAGCAGCAATTTTCTGGCTAACTGGTCTGCCAGTTGATTATCTTCCCTTCTATTCCAGATAAAAAACACAGGAGCCTTAATCTCTTTAATTAATTCTTGAATTCTCTCATAAAGAGGAATCATTTTTTTATTTTTTACCTTAAATTGTCCGTTCAGTTGTTTTACAACTAATTGACTATCACAATAGAACTGCACAGAATCTGCCGGTATATCCTTTATCTCTTCCAAACCCCTTATCACCGCACGATATTCGGCAATATTATTGGTACCTTTCCCGATTAGCTCACTAATTTTTTTCCATAACTGTCCATCACGATAAATAACAACTCCTATAGCCATATTCCCGGGATTAGGAATACAGGAACCGTCTACACGTATTAAAAGTTTTACCATAAGCACCCCTTTTTGTTGTGACTGATATCTTCCAATTTCTTTTTAATAAAAGTCCTTAATTCTTCTATTTCATTAATGAAAAATACCTTCTCTTCTTTCTGAAATGGTCTAAGCCATTCACCGGCATCAAATCTAAATAAAATTGCTATTTTGTTATACTTCAAAGCCATGGCTATTTCAGAAATTGTACCAGCACTACCAGGCAAGGCAATAATTATATCACTGCTTAGCACATTAATAATATTTCTAGCCATACCTATACCGGTTACAATAGGGATATCTATATATCGGGAAGCCCAGCCTGCATCATCAACCGGCAATATTCCTATAGTGAGCCCACCGTTATCTTTTGCGCCCCGGGCAGATGCCTCCATAACACCAGAAGCTCTTCCGCCATTTAATAATATCCATCCCTCCTGTGCCACCATCGCTCCAACTTGATAGGCATATTGTTCATCATCAGGACTTACAAATTGAGAACCGCCCATTACACCAATTATAAACTTTCTAATGAGAATCCCTCCTCTCACTCAATTGATAATAACATACTTACCCACATCTATTATATACTTTAATTTTCTTTTTTCACAATCTATCACAAAAACATCAGGACTTCTCATTGTCTTATCTGGGTCAGAAGACCTAATGCTAAACAAAGGATACTTATTAATTAAAGATTTCGCATTTCTGTAGGGTAAGGCAGTGTAACACAAAGTTGACATTTCTAAATAATTAGTTAAAATATTATAGATGGAAATTGAGAAAAGTTAGAAAAAACAACCGATAGTAGCAAAATATTAGCATAAATGTTTTTCGACTGAAAGAGGTATATGGTATGGATATGGATAAAAGGATTCAATATGCTTTCGAGCATTCAAAAATATTAAAATGGCCAAAACAGCTGCTCTCCTCCTTTGGTTCATCTGAGGTTCATTATCATGTTCTTACTGAGCCCGTCTATCGGGAATTTACCAAAGGGGAAGCTGAGGTTGTGGTAAGGGAAGGGAAAGTAAGCTGGTACAGACCACAATTATTAACACCGGAATATATCTTACGGATTGAGGGATTTAGCGAGGAGGCAAAAAACGCTTTACTCTCCATAGCCGGTGAAATGCCTGATTTAGCCAGTATCCTTTATCACTTCCATTTTAAAAGGGAAGTTGATTCGATGAATTTTGTCTCAGGCAATATTAAAACAGTGGCTGACAAAATTTCCCGGGAAATTGATAGTAAGGGTGATAATCTTTCTACAATTATTAAAGGTGTGGGTGATTTATGGGATATCTCTCTGTCAAAATTTATTTTGGATATGATGACCAGAAGTGCCCGTCAATCCCAATTTCCCGAACTTCGAAAAAGAGGATTGGTGACATACAATAATATGGGATATCAAGTTGTTTCACGAGATGCCCGGGGTATTCCTCTCATTGCAAAAAGAGAGATTGAAACCATGTTCGATATGGTAAAACATGGGGATATGGAACCAAAAGATTTAAAGACTGAGTTAGACCGATGGGGTCTATTTGAATTATATCAAGACCGTTTCTTTGAATTATTTAGAAGGAGGTAGCAATAATGAGTTATATCAAGTCTGCTTTAGAGATTGCCTTAGAGAAAACAGCCGGTGAAAAGCTTACTCCTCAGGAAATTGCTGAAATCAAGCAACAGAAAAAGATAGATTCTATACTGGCAAAATATTATAAAGACCGGATTAAAGCTGAACAATTATGGCATCATTTTAAAGAACTTCCCGGTCAATATTTAATAGAGGCACAGAATAGTTTTTTAAGGTCTTTAACTTTTCAGAGCAGCCCTTATGATGTTGAGAAAAGAGAAACAGGCATCCTGGCTCTGGAAAGCTTAAAAAAATCAAAACAATCTTCAGAAATAGAGCATTATTTTAAACAGCTCGTTGAATCACAAGATGAATTTCAAAAAGAAAAAGAAGGATTGATAGAATCTATAGCAAAAGATTTGGAAAATAATCCTGAGAGGAGACTGCAAACCTTTCAGCAGGGTAATCAGATCATCATAAAAGAATTGACTGTTCAAGAAGTGATGGAACAGGATGAGGGGCTAAAAGAAAGATTGAATCAAATGGAAAAAAAGTATATGCAGAGATTCAACCTATTAAAAGAAAAAGTGTTTGAACTTATCAAGGAAAACAATTGATGGGAAAATATTCTTAGTCTCCTTTCCTTTTTTTTAAAGAATATTAAAAAAATAGAAAAAAGCTGGTTCATTTTAAAAAAATAATAAGAACCAGCTTTTTTTATTCTACTTGTTCTCAAACCTGTTCAGGTGTGTTTTAAACTTTGCTTAGCCTGGTTTTCAAAATAATTCAATAGATACATTAAAAAAGTGGAAAAGATAGCTAATATGAACACCACCAGCCAGATATTTTCCATCCTATAATGACTGATAAATAATCCTGACAGATAAGGACCGAAAATAAACCCTGAACCTATTAAAATATGTATAATGGCACTGAATCTACCTCTGTGAGTTATGGGTGTATGATTAATTATATAGACATCAGAATAGGTAGAAGCGATAATCTCACCCAGAGTCCATAAAATTGTAGAGAAAGCAAATAAGAACAAGGTAGTGCTAAAATAGATTATTCCGAAACCAATTGCATAGAGTAACCCTGCTAACGACACATTCAAAATCGGCTCGATTCTCCTTGTTATGCTGATAATAATGACAGTAAGGAAAATAACTACTATTCCATTGACCGTCATTATAGTACCAAAATACTGTGGTCCATTATCCCCGAATATTTTTATCATCTGAAGGGGTAGAGTAAACTCACTTTGAACATAAATAAAGGAATAGAGGGTAAAGATGAGGGTAAAGATGAGCAGATAGGGTCTGGAAAGTAATACCTGGTAGATACTACCATCTTCTGCTCTTTCATTATTGCATTCCGATAATTTAGATTTTTTCATCTTATCAGGCTCAGGGAATGTTTCGGCAATAAAAATATAAACCAGTAAGACTGAGATAATAGTGGTAGCGGCATCTCCCACAAAGAGCAGTTTCAGGTAATTATTGTACAAAAATCCAGCAATCAATGGACCTATGGCAAACCCTATATTCGTGCCAAGATAAAGCAGAGAAAAGGCTGCCTTTCTATTATCAGGATTGGTTAAATCAGCCACCATTGCCTTCATAGCCGGATAATTGGCACCATTAAAGACAGCAGATATAATCAATAGCCAGGGAATTATCTCATTCTGTCCAATCTGACCAACCAGCAGACAGAAAAAGATGAATAGGCCTGAAAGGGTACTGAAGATGATAAATATTTTTTTCCTGCCAAAAGCATCAGATAGCTTTCCTCCTAAAAGTAAGCCTGGCACTTTAGCAGCAGTAGCCAGCATCACATAGAAACCGGCTTTCTGTTCATTATAAATCAGTGTTTTGGTTAAAAAGATGGCCAAAAAAGGAAAGACAAAATTACCCATAGAGCTTACTATCTGAGCAAAAAACAGAATGAATAGACTTCTGGGCAATTTTGTATAATCTTCAAAAAGACTTTTAATATTCATCTTGCCGAACACCGATTAAACCCAATTACTTATCTTATTTAATTATTTATTTTATTATTGCCCCTCTTCTTTTATTTATTATGAAGAGCAATCTCTGGATAAATATTTTTTAAAACAGGAAGGCTGTAATTTAAATTTCTCCCCGTACTTTGAAAAAAGTAATGGCCAAATTCTCCATCATTCTGGTTATCTCGTGTCTGACAATCTGCTTTATCTCTTTCTCATCACAAAACCCCAGTACTTCGTCCTTCCACATCTCATAGTTTTTATAGCTACCTGCCCTGCATTCGATATAATAAGCTATTGGAAAGTCTTCTCCTACAGTCCATACCCTGAACCAGATACTACCAACCTTTTTGGCCTCTTCTTCCTCCTGATAGAGGTAGGCTTCTCCAGCACTTATTTCCTGAAAAGCAATAGTAGCAAAATTATTTTTATACTTTAAGCGGGCATAATCAGTAAGTTCTTCACTCTTTAAGCCAATTGAAAAAGCCTGTTCTCCCTGCACTTTTACATTTATGTAGCCAAAGGTCTCTACATCTTTAAAATCACGATATAGAATTTCTTCAAGGGATTCCTGAGAACTTATGCTGGTGCCAAGTGTGAAAAAGAATAACAGGATTAGTAAGGGCTGTATAATTTTCTTACTCATTTTTTACCCACCTCAACTATGATTAAATTCTTCTATTATATTGTTTTGTGCTTTTCAATAATATCATCAACCAATAAATCTAATTTATTAAAATCCTCTCTTCTGGGGAATCCTTTGCTAATTACTGAGGGTAATAGTTCTACTTTCAGGTTGCCCAGCATTTGCAAGATGTCCTGTTCCATCTTACTACCCCAACCAAATGAACCAATAATACCCGCAAATTTAGTTTTTGGTCTCAACATATTGCAGAGATAAGAAGCATAAACAATCTGGGGATGCGGCCCGGTCAACACTGTAGGGGAAGCCAGAATCACTGTTGCTGCATCGACTAAAGCCATAGCCAGGTTACCAATATCAGTATTAGTCAGGTGATAGGGAGTAACCTTTTTACCTCTTTTGATTAATTGTTCTACTAAATATTTAACCATTGTTTCAGTACTGCCATGCATCGAGATATAAGGAATAACTACTTCGTCTTTAACCGAATCTGATACCCATTCCTGATAATTTTTAAGAATTAAATCAGGATTTTTATGAGCTGGTCCATGACTGGGAGCGATAATATCTATTTCTATCTCTTTCAGTTTTTGGAGATGTTTCCCAATATTCTTACGGAAAGGCATCATAATCTCGGCATAATAACGTTTTGCAGCTAAATAATTGGTAATATTGTCCTCAGACCACAACTCACTGCTTGCCAGATGCGAACCAAATAAATCACAGGTAAACAGAATCTTCTCTTGAGGCAGATAGGTTAGAAACGTCTCAGGCCAGTGTACCCATGGGGCAAAGATAAACTGCATTTTATGTTTTCCAAAATTAAAAACTTCGCTATCCTTAATCTCGATAAAGCTCTCTTCTTTTAAATGCAATTCATCAATTAGCAATTCCAGACATTTGCGATTGGTAATAACCTTACAATCTGGAAATTTTTTCAACACTTCTCCAATACAGCCAGAATGGTCCTGTTCGGCATGTTGTGCAACTATATAGCTAATTTTTTCAACCTCTGATTCCTCCAGTTTCTGAAAAAATTCTTCCTTTTTAGAGGGATCAGCAGTATCAATCAATAACCCTTCTTTCTGATTTTTCAGTAAATAGGAATTATAACTGGTACCATCAGGCAGGGGGATAAGTTCATCAAAAAGCCTTCTATTCCAGTCAATAATCGCGATGGAGTAGATATCCTTTGAAATTTCTTTTAAAGCCAAAATTATTCCTCCTTTTCGAATTCATCTTTACCGGCACCACACAAGGGACAAACCCAATCATCCGGTAAATCATCAAAAGATGTCCCCGGCTCAATACCGGCATCAGGGTCTCCATTTTCAGGGTCATAAACGTAACCACAGACTGTACATATGTATCGGTCCATCAGCACATCTCCTTTCTTTATTTATCAAATTTACTCATTTTTTAAAAAATATTATTATTTTAAATGGTTTAAACTATGTTTTATCTATTCTTTCTCTGAGCAAACTTAAGACCATATCAGGCTGCGCCCTGCCCTTGGTATACCTCATCACCTGTCCCACTAAAAAATGAATTGCTTTTTCTTTACCTGAAATATAATCCTGTACAGTTTCACAGTTATCTCTTACAACTTTCTCAATTATATCATCAATCTCCTCCTTATTGCTAATCTGTGTAGAACCACTCTTTTCAACCAAAAGAGCTGCACTTTGACCTGTTTTAAACATCTCTTCAAAGATGTTTTTGGCAATCTTTCCGCTGATTACTCCCCTATCTATCAATTCTAACAACTCAATTAAGGCAACAGGGGTAATTGGAGATTTGTCTATATCAATGTTTTCCTGACCTAAATAGCATAATAGTTCTCCCAGAATCCAATTAGCTAATTGTTTATAATTATTATAGTTTTTAGCTGCTCTTTCAAAATAATCACCCAATGGTTTTACCTCAACCAGCCGATTAGCATCATAGTGGGGAAGCTTGTAATCTTTCATAAACCTTTCTTTGCGTTCATCCGGTAATTCAGGAATATTATTTTCAATACTTTCTATCCAGGATTGACTGATGAACAGAGGTAATAAATCTGGTTCAGGAAAATATCTATAATCAAGAGCTTCTTCTTTGCTCCTCATAAAGACCGTTTTGCCGCTTGACTCATCCCAGCGCCTGGTTTCCTGCAGCACCTTTCCCCCCTGTTCAATTAATCTTCTTTGACGGGTAATTTCGAAATCAAGTGCCTGTCTGATGGCTCGGAAGGAATTCATATTCTTCAGCTCAGTCTTGGTCCCCAATTCTCCATTTTCTTTATTCCTGATAGAGATATTGGCATCACAGCGCATCGAACCCCTTTCTAAATTACCGTCACAGACACCCAGGTATTGTACTATACTTCTCAATGTTTGCAGAAAAACAATTGCTTCTTCAGAAGATTGTATATCAGGTTCTGTTACAATCTCAAGCAAGGGAATTCCAGAGCGGTTATAATCAACTAAAGAGCTGCTCGTTTTGCCATCCCTCTCCAGATGAATCAATTTACCGGCATCTTCTTCCATATGTGCCCTGTTAATCCTGATATTTCTGCTCTCTGCCGATTTTTCCGTCCTTATCTCTAAAAAACCGTTTTCTGCCAGAGGCCGGTCAAATTGAGAAATCTGATATGCTTTTGGTAAATCAGGATAAAAATAATTCTTCCGGTGAAAAATATTGCTTTCATTTATATGACAATTTAAAGCAAGGGCTGTTAATATGGCAAAATCTACCGCTTTTTTATTTAATACCGGTAAACTTCCCGGCAAACCAAGACATACCGGACAGGTATGGGAATTGGGTTCCTGGTCAAAATAATCTGTGCTGCAATTACAAAATATTTTAGTTTTAGTTAATAACTGAACATGTATCTCTAAACCTATTACGGTATCGTTTCCCATACAAAACTCCTATCTTTCCATTTCTTGCTATTTTCCAGAAAAATATAAAAAATATTAATTAAAACGTTCTTTATAATTTAGAATGATAAATCAGGCTTGACTGAATTAATTTCCTTTAATTCTTGTTCTAAATTATATGCTACTCTAAGTATCTTCTCCTCCTGGAAAGGAGGCCCGATAATCTGCAGCCCTACCGGTAATCTCTCTTTTTCAGTAAAACCGCAATTAATCGATATGGCTGGCAACCCGGCCATATTAACGGGAGAGGTATAAATCTCGGCTAATATTTGAGCCAATGGTTCATCTTCTTTCTCACCGAGCTTAAAGGGAGGAACTGGAGAGGCAGGACCAATCAGTAAATCAAATTTTTTAAAAACGTTTTCAAAATCTTTCTTAATCAGGCTCCTTATCTTCTGTGCTTTTAAATAGTAATCCTCATAATGATTTGAAGTTAAGACATAGGTTCCCAGCAATATCCTTCGAATTACCTCAGCCCCAAAACCGCTCCCTCTGGTTTTTAAATACATCTCTTCAAGGTCTCCGCTATCCTCTATTCTTAAACCATAGCTTATTCCATCAAATTTTGCTAAATTAGAGCTTGCTTCTGCCATAGCAATAATGGAATAGGCCGGTAAGGCATATTCCATATTGGGTAACGATACTTCTTCTATCTTCCCTCCCAGTTGTGAAATCCTGTTGATGGAATCTATTACCTTTTCCTTTACTCCTCTATCCAAATCTTGACTAAAAAATTCTTTTGGTATACCAAATTTTAAATTATTGATACCTTCCCTGCAGGATAACAGAAAATCAGGTGTAGAGATATGGGATGAGGTGGAATCCAGTTCATCATAACCAGAAATAACATTCATTAATATAGCTAAATCTTTAATCCCTTTCCCCATTATTCCAATCTGTTCCAGAGAGGAGGCACAGCCAATTACCCCATAGCGCGATATTCGTCCATAGGTCGGTTTAATAGCTGAGATACCACAAAAAGAAGCCGGTAATCTAACCGAACCGCCAGTATCAGTCCCTAAAGCAATTAATGTCTCATCTGCAGCAACCGCGGCTGCTGAGCCGCCACTGGCACCACCGGGAACGCGTGTTCTATCCCATGGATTAAGAGTAATCTGGAAGGCAGAATTTTCATTTGATATTCCCATTGCAAACTCGTCAAGATTGGTTTTCCCAATGATGATACCCCCTGCATCCTTTATTCTTTTAATTACCGTGGCATCATATGGGGGAATAAATCCTTTCAGTATCCTGGAGGCAGCTGTCGTTTCCATACCACCGGTACAAATATTATCATTTATGGCTACAGGGAGACCGGCTAAAGGCGGTATATCGTTATTTTTAATTTTTTGGTCTATCTTCTTTGCTTCTGACAAAGCCTCTTCCTTATTGAGATATAAGTAGGATTTTACTGTTTTATCAATTCTATCAATCTGGTTAAAGATATCTTTTAATACCTGCTCTGCACTTATCTCTCTGTTATTCATTTTATTCAAATAATCGACTACACTCAGTTCATTTAATGGCAAATTTATACCCTCCGGCTTAAATCGAAAAGTTATTAATCTTTATTAAAAATTTCATAAAATTCCAGGAACTTCAAAATAGCCATCCTCACGGCATCCGGTCATTCCCAGAGCTATATTCTGTGGCAATGATGGCATAACAACATCTTCATGAAAATGTTGTGAAGGGGTTCCCTCAAAGAAAGTTGGTTCTATTTGTTCGGTATTCAATTCCTTTATCCTGGCAAAAAATAAGAGAATGTCATTTATCTGCCCGGAATATAATTCTTTTTCTCTCTTATTCAATCCTATTTTAGCTAACTTTGCTATATACCCCACATCTTTTTCCGTAACGATTTGTTTAGACATAATAATTACTAAATACCCCTTTTCTATTAACTTTTCAACATTTTTTGAAAATCTTCTTCTGTAATAACCTTAATTTTTAAATCTATTGCTTTTTGATATTTTGAGCCGGGATCACGTCCCAATAACAGAAAATCTGTTTTTTTTGTAACATTATTGGTTACCCGGCCTCCTGATTTTTCAATTAAATCCTTAGCTTCTTCCCGGGAAAAGTGTTTCAAAGTTCCCGTTAACACAAACTGCAACCCTTCTAAAATACCTTTCTCAGCAGTCTTCTTCTCTGACTGGAAATTTACTCCAGCCTGCTGCAGTTTTTTGATAATTTCTCTATTCTCCTTTTGCTGGAAAAATAATAGAATACTTTCTGCCATAATGGGACCTATTCCCTCAATCTTAACCAGCTCTTCTATACTAAATTTTTCTAAATCAAGGAGGTTATCGAGCTTTTCCGCCAGCAGTCGGGAAGCATATATACCTACATGTCTAATACCAAGGGCATAGATCAGACTGGAGAGAGGTCTGTTCTTACTATTTTCAATTGCTTCAATAATATTATCTGATGATTTGTCAGCCATTCTTTCCAGAGCTAAAAGCTCTTCTCTCTTTATAAAATACAAATCGGCAAAATCCTTTATTACATTATTGTTTACCAGCTGATTTATGAGAGCCGGTCCCAATCCTTCAATGTCCATAGCACCCCTGGAGACAAAATGTCTGATCTTTTCTTTGACCTGTGCGGGACAGGAGATATTATTACAGCGGGAAGCAACTTCTTCATCTAATTTTACTGCCTGTGAACCACAGATGGGACATCTGTCAGGCATCTGGAAAACCTTTTCTTTCCCACTCCTTTTTTCTTTAATAACCTGTACAATCTCAGGAATTACTTCACCGGCTTTTTGTACCAGCACAGTATCACCAATCCTTATATCTTTCCTTTTTATCTCATCTTCGTTATGGAGCGTAGCCCTTTGAACCCTTGAACCAGAGATAAAAATCGGTTCCAATATTGCAACAGGGGTCAGAGCCCCTGTTCTTCCAATTCCCACGATAATATCCTTTATTATGGTAGTCATCTGTTCTGCAGGGAATTTAAAGGCAATAGCCCACCTGGGGCTTTTGCTGGTAGAGCCTAATCTTTCCCTCAAGGAGAGTTGATTAACCTTGAGGACCATTCCATCAATATCATAATTTAATTCATTTTTTCTTTTTTGCCAGGAATTGCAATATTCTATTGCCTCCTCAATAGTGGCACATAATTTGATATTACTGTTAACCCTGAGCCCGGCTTTTTTTAAAAAATCAAGGAGCTCCATATGGGTGGAAAAATAATCATTCCTGGAAAAAGTAGCCTGATAGATAAAGGTTTCCAATTGTCTGCCGGCAGTAATTGATGGGTCTAATTGCCGAACAGAGCCGGCAGCAGCATTTCTGGGATTGGCAAAAAGGTTCTCCGATTTTTTTAAGCGTTCCTCATTAAGTTTTTTAAAATTTTCCCTGTTCATATAAACTTCACCATACACCTCAATAACATCCATCCCTTTAAATTCTCTTAATTTGAGAGGTATACTCCCTATGGTCCTCAGATTTTGGGTAATATCTTCACCGGTAATGCCATCCCCTCTTGTCGCACCACGGGTAAGAATACCATTTTCATAAAGCAGGGCAATAGCCAATCCATCAATCTTCAATTCCACCGCATAATCATAGATTTGCTCAGAAATATTCTTCTTGATACGTTGATCAAAATCGAGTAATTCCTGTTCAGAAAAGGCATTAGAGAGGCTTAACATAGGGCTTAAATGCTGGGCGGTCATAAATTGTTCCAATGGTTTAGCCCCCACTCTCTGAGTGGGAGAGTCAGGTGTGACAAACCGGGGATAGTCTTGCTCAAATTTAATTAACTGTCTCATCAATTGGTCATACTCATAATCGGAAACAAGGGGCTGGTCGAGGACATAGTATTGATAATTATGTTTTCTAATCTCTTCTCTCAGCTCTTCAATCTCTTTTTTTATTTCCAGCTTACTCTTCTTTTCTATCATGGAATTCACATTCTTTTTTTATTAGTATATATCAAAAATAATAAAAAGCTCAATAGTATATTAATAACAATATTTATTATCATAATTTTTTATATAAATCTCAGGAACGGCCTTCTTACCTGTGGCCAATCAGATAGAAATATGAAAATGGCTTTTCCATCCTGTATTATTATACCAATATAAATAAAAATTATATATTTTAATATTTTTAAAAGGAAAAAGGGAGTAAAGTTACCTGATGTCGAAAGATGGGGCTGATAATTATTATATTTGACAAAAATGGATGCTGCTATTATATTTATAATCGATATCCTAAAAAATGTTAAGGAGAACTTTAATTATTATGCAATTTATTAGAAAGAATATAAAACCGATACTACTGGTAATGGTAGTAGTTTTCATTGTTTCCATATTTTACGGTCTGGGACAATACAGGTCATCCGGTTCCCGTTCCCAGCAGGCAGGCAATATCATTGCCCAGGTCAATGGTGTGGGGATAAATTACCAGCAATGGCATAATGTATTTATGAATTTTGTTTCCCAATATGACAGCCAGACTCTTTCCGGCATCAGTGATGAATTACTGGCATCTATTAAAAATAGCATTACTGAACAGTTGATAAATTCAACCCTGTTGTATCAGTATGCCGAAAAAGAAAAGATAGACATCCCTGCCAGCAGGATAAACGATGAGATTGAACAGATTAAAAGCAGCTTTGGTTCGGAACAAGATTTTAATAATGCTTTACGAAGAAACAATCTGACTCTGAACCAGCTCAAAGAAAGTCTAAAAAACCAATATATGGTTGACCAGGCGATACATAATGAATATGCTCAAATCACTATTTCAGATGAAGAGATTGCACAATACTATGAAGAATATGAGAGCTTTTTCTTCCAGCCGGAAAAGAGAAAAATAAGCCATATCCTGGTTGAGGATAAAGAAGAAGCAGAACTTTTATTAAACCAGCTTAATGATGGAATAATTGATTTTGAAACCACTGCCAAAGAAAAATCTATCTGTCCTTCGGCCGAAAAAAACGGGGATTTAGGCTATATTAGCCGCGGGCAGATGGTACCTGAATTTGAAGAGGCTTCCTTCTCCTTAGAAGCTGGTAATTTAAGTGATATTGTGAAAACCGAATTCGGTTACCATATCATTAAATGTTACGATATTCAAGAAGAAAAACAATT
>JAQVGY010000130.1 GCA_028696495.1 Atribacterota bacterium | reverse complement strand
AAGGGGCACTAAATTTCTCTTTGATAGCGGTTATTTTCTCATTCTTATTTGTAGATATATTTGATACTGCGGGAACCCTGGTTGGGGTTAGCACTCAAGCGGGATATCTGGATAAAGATGGCAATTTGCCGAAAGCAGGTGGGGCATTGTTGGCTGATGCCATTGGAACAGCCGGTGGAGCAATATTCGGTACCAGTACTGTAACTACTTATGTTGAATCAGCATCCGGTGTATCTGAAGGTGGCAGGACTGGTTTAACAGGTATTGTGGTTTCGATTCTGTTTTTCCTATCCCTTTTCTTTAAACCTCTGGTAGGTATTGTTCCAGGCGCAGCTACTGCACCTGCCTTAATTGTAGTGGGTACCATGATGCTCAGCAATGTCTTTCATATAAAATGGGATGATTTTTCAGAAGCACTGCCTGCTTTTGTATGTTTAATAGCTATACCAATGACCTATTCAATTGCTAACGGAATCGCCCTCGGCTTTATTACCTATCCTCTGATTAAGCTTTTAAGCGGAAAAGGGAAAGAGGTACATGGTTTAGTCTATATTCTGGGCATCCTGTTTATTCTCAAATTCATCTGGTTATAAAAAAGTTTGATTATATATTAGTTAGCAGCTTTTCATATAAAAAATTAGGAAATGGGAAGTTGGAATAGAGTAGCTTTATTCTCAAAGTTTTACTCTATTCCAACTTATTTTTGTTTCAATATCAATAATAGTGTTTAGATGAGATTTGTGTATGTATTGCGGGAAAATTGTTTTAATTTTAATTACCGGTCTGGTAGCCGGAGTAGTCAGTACTCTTGGAGGGGGTGGCTCATTGCTCACTATGCCTATGTTGATTTTTTTGGGTTTACCGGCGGCAGAGGCTAATGGAACAAATCGCATAGGTTTACTCATTCAAGATTTAGTGGGAATTGCCTGTTTTCGAAGTAAAGGATATTTTTATCCCAAAATTAGTTTACTTCTGGGTATTCCGGCAGTTCTGGGCTCAATATTAGGAGTAAGAGCAGCAATCTCTATCTCGGGAGAGTTGTTTGAAAAAATATTGGGGATAATAATGATTATTGTCCTGATTACAATATTAACCCGGCCGGAAAGAAGATTTATTAAAAACATTGAAGAAGAGAATTGGGGAATTACAAGACTAATTGTTGCCATAACAGTATTTTTTGGAGTAGGTTTTTATGGTGGCTTTATACAAGCCGGAGTGGGCTTTATAATCATTATAGCTCTGACTCTAATCACCGGTATGCCTTTAGTAAAAGTGAACTGTCTAAAGATATTTATAAGATTCGCCTTTACCATTTCTTCGCTCCTCATGTTCAGTATCAGTGGTAAAGTAAATTTATTATTAGGATTAACCCTGGCTGCCGGTTGTTCTATTGGTGCCTATTTTGGGAGTGTTATTGCTATTAGTAAAGGAGAAAAATGGATTAGAGTTTTTCTCATTATTACAATACTGGCAATGGCAGCCAAATTATGGGGTTTATTAGATTTTATCAATATAAAATAGCTTTTAAATAGATATATTTTGCAATCTTATAAAGGAATATATTTTTAAAGAAACAGATATTTATAAAAGAAATCCGAATCAGGGAAATAGCATTAAGGAGTAGTCTATGAAACCCTTTGATTCTCAATATTATCCCTATCCTTCCCAAAGGAGAGTTGTTTTTGCTAAAAATGGGATGGTGGCAACCTCTCAATATCTTGCCGCACAGGCTGGTTTGGAAATTCTCAGAGCCGGTGGTAATGCCATCGATGCTGCCATAGCAACCGCAGCCTGCCTCACAGTAGTTGAGCCAACCTCAAATGGTATAGGAGGAGATACATTTGCTCTTATATGGAATAAAAATAAGCTTCACGGTTTAAATGCCAGTGGTCCGGCGCCAAAGGCTATTTCAGCAGAATTGTTAAAGAAAGAGGGATATGAAAAAATCCCTAATTTTGGTGTAATACCGGTAACGGTACCTGGGATTCCTGCAGCCTGGGCTGAACTTTCCAGAAAATTTGGCATTCTTTCTCTTCCACAGGTTCTAGCACCTGCCATAACATATGCCGATAAGGGGTTCCCCGTTTCTTCTTTAATAAGTCAATTATGGCAAAAAGCATATCAGCTATATTTAAATCATATAAAAGATGAAGCATTGCATACCTGGTTTGATACCTTTGCACCTGAAGGTAAGACCCCTGAGCCCGGTGAATTATGGCGATTGCCTGTTCAGGCGAAAACATTACAGAAGATTGCCGATAGTGATGCCAGAGCATTTTATGAGGGAGAAATTGCCGAAAAAATTGATACTTTTTTTAAAAAACATAATGGCTATCTGAGTAAAGATGACCTGGCTTCCTTTGTTCCTCAATGGGTTAATCCTATAAGTATTTGTTATCGTGGATATGATGTCTGGGAAATTCCTCCCAATGGCCAGGGACTGGTAGCTTTGATGGCTTTAAATATATTGAAGGAATTCCAAATTACCAAGATAGAAGAATATGATA
>JAQVGY010000024.1 GCA_028696495.1 Atribacterota bacterium | reverse complement strand
AAATTCAACAGGATAATCCATTTGATTCCATACTTCAAATCCATCATCGGCTAACCAGGCAATACCCACTCCCCGGTAATAATCTGGTTTCTTGATATCTCCCTCTGCCTGACTGCAGGCAATGATACAGGGTTTATCCTTTTTATGTCTGAATTTATCACGTAAATAATCGAGCACTTTTTGCGGTGCATTGCCAGCACCAAAACCGTAAATACAGATGATTCTTTTAGTTTCATCGAACAGTGGTTCCATTCCAGGGACACACATCAGCCAGCCAATTCTCTGACAAATTTCTCTTCCCTGCTCCCGTGGAAGTAGCAGTAGTTTTTTTAACTCAGCAGTTGCTTTATAAGGCTTAGAAGGGGGCTCATTTCTCTTGTCATGTAAAGCCCAATCCATATTAAAGTAAAAAGGTATACCATTGGTGGCTGTAAAGACTTCGGGATGGGTAGCGTGAGACTTATGAGCACGGTTTCCCGGAAATAATTTCCAGTTACAATAAATCCAGATTCCCGGAAAGCGATAATAGACTACCTGTGCAGCTCCAGGAACGTTAATAGTCACATCTTCAGGCATATAATCCAGGGTTAACTGACTGCCGGTTAAAATAACCGGAATAGTGATGTCGGGGAAGCAGAGGCTTAGCCAGGAAGAGAGGTAAGCCATAGTATCTGTACCATAAAGAATCAAGACACCATCCAGCTGGTTTTCTAATTCCTGAGCAATGAGTGAGGTAATTTTCATCCAGTGTCCAGGGTCAAGATTGGAGCTGTCTTCGCCTGGAATTCCAAAGGGTTCATGGCAGACTAATTCAACATTCTTGTTTTGAAAAAAATGCTTTATATAACTATACAATGATTGAAATGATTTTTTGCTGGGACCGGTTACTTTATTATGTAATCTGCTGCCAATTGTACCTCCGGAAAGAATAACTAAAATTCTCTCTTTTCTTTCCATCCCTCTTTCCTTATCAATGCGTTAATAATTATCCAGTGTAAATATTTAATTTAAAAAACAGAAGTAATTTTGTTTAGTTAGCCCCACTTCTATTTATTTGATTGAACGGAACTATAAAGCTTACATGAATCAATTTTTATTGCTATAGCTATTTTATCATTTTATCCAAAAAAAATCTTTGAGTAGTTTAATTGTAAAGAAGTAATAAATAAAAAGTTAAGAGAGAGGCAAAGAAATAATATAACTAATTAAAATATAAAATATTATATATTTTGTATGGGAAATCTTAGCATCACTACTCATTATAAGGGCACATTATTAATTATTATGAAGAAATATTGATTTTACAGAACAAATGTGATTGACTAAATAGTAATGTTATTTAAAATTTATAGTTGTAATACACATAATAACATAGATATAATATAACGAAGAAAAGATTACTGTGTATAAACTCTTTCAGTTAAAGTTTAATAAATATATGTTAATATAAATTTATTTTATTTGAAGGAAATAAGCTTTTGAAATCAATTAAAAAAACGGAAAAATTAACTAGCCAGGTATTTGAACAATTAAAAGACCAGATAATTACTGGAAAATGGGAGCCAGGGTATAAAATACCTTCTGAAAATAAACTGTCCGAGATATTAAATGTCAGCAGAATAACAATAAGAGAAGCTTTGCAAGCTTTGGTTGTTCTTGATCTTTTAGAAAAGAAAAGAGGAAAGGGTACTTTTGTAAAGCATTCTTTTACTGATTCGTTTATCAGTTCCTTATTGCCTCTTATTCAATTTGATCGTTCTCAAGCTGCTTATATGCATGAATATAGAAAAATAGTCGAAATTGGTTCTATTGAATTGGTAGTGGACAGGGCTTCTTTAGAAGATATTCAGAGATTAAAAAATATTTTGAAAGAAATGGAAAGATACAAACAGAACAATCTGGAAAAATTTGCTTTTGAAGACCTTAATTTTCATCTGGCATTGTCACAAATTACTAAAAACCCTATTATTATTAGAGCAAATTTTGTCATTAAAGATTTTTTTCGAAATCACATGATTAGAATTGTGGAAGCTATGGGAACAGAGCCAGGCCTATATTACCATGAAAAAATTATCAACGCAATTAAAAATAGAGATAAAAAAGAAGCAAAACAATTAATGAAAAAACATCTTGAAAATAATGAAAAATACTTACATCTTTATTTATGATTTTAAAATTACTCCACTTAAATAATTATTTTATTAACCCCACATCCTACAGGAGCAGAGAACCATGGGTTTACCCATGGATGAATATTGATGCCGTATCCTAAATTTTGGATAAGAAACTTTTTTAAAGAAGAAGTTACCATGTTGTAAGATCGTATCCATATGGTTATGATTATACCTACAAAATATAGTGTTGCTAACGGCATCGGTCAAATCTAAGCACAATATGTGAGCAACTTAAGAAAAAAGTTCCCCTGGCTTGCCAAAGTATACTGGAAGGAGAACATAGTATGGTCACTAGGCTACTTTGTCTCAACTGTTACATTGAAGAGAAGATAATTATAAAGTATGTTCAGTTTCAGCAAAGCCAGTATTTATGTCAAATGATGCTTGTATTGTTTTAAAAGTGCCACGGGATTGCCCTTGGTATCTACAAAATGCTTAAAAATATTTGTAGCCCCCCTTGACATTATAAATTAAAATAATTAGTATTTTATATAGGAAAAGTTGTAATACATCTGTTAACATATAACTCTATCAAGAATACATCAAAAATAATTCGCGAAGATTTTAATTTAAAAAATTATCAAGAGATTAACTACAATATCTTTTAAAATAAATTCTTATTTATGTTACTAAAGGAACTGTATTTTAATTAAAAGGATAACATTAAAAAACCATATTTCCTGGGAGTTACATGTATGGAAAATAATAAAATTAAGGAATTGGAAAGAAAAGCTAAGATTATAAGAGAAGGGATTTTAGACTGTATTGGAATTGATAAAAAAGGTCATCTAGGTGGTTCTATGTCCTCAGCTGATTTGGTAACTGCTTTATATTTTTATAAAATGAGGATTAATCCAGAAAATCCAGATGACCCAGAAAGGGATCGCTTTATTTTGAGTAAAGGACATTCTGTACTTGCCCAATATGCTGCTCTATCCGAGTTAGGTTATTTCTCTAAATCCGAATTAAAAAGAACCAAAGAGTTTGGCTCTTTTTTACAAGGGCATCCAGAGGTTAGAACACCTGGCATTGAAGCTAATACCGGTTCTTTAGGACAAGGATTATCTATTGGAGTAGGAATGGCACTGGCAGCAAAACTAGATAGTAAAAATTATCGGGTTTATGTTATTTTAGGGGACGGTGAATTATGTGAGGGACAAATTTGGGAAGCGATTACCTGTGCTAGTTTTTATAATTTAGATAATTTAGTGGCAATCGTTGATTATAACCAAATGCAGGCAAGCGGACCTATCAAAGAAAGATATAATACAGGTGATATCAAAGCCAAATTTGAGGCCTTTGGCTGGAAAGCCTGGGAAATTGATGGTCATAATATGACTGATATAATTGTAGCTTTAGATAAAACAGAACAGGTAAAAAATTTCCCCAGTGCTATTATTGCTTATACAATAAAAGGAAAGGGAGTTTCTTTTGCTGAAAATAATTATAGCTTCCACAATAATTCTTTAACACAAGAACAGTATGAACAAGCTTGTAAAGACATTGCTAGTATTTAAATATGAGGTATACAAGAATGAAAATAGAAAATTTAAGAGAAGCATATGGCAAAGAGCTATTGGCTGTTGCTCGAGAGGATTCTCGTGTAGTTGCTCTAGATGCTGATTTATGTGGTTCTACTATGACCATATTTATGGAGAAAGAGATGCCGGAAAGATTTTTTGAAATGGGAATAGCTGAACAAAATATGGTTTCTGTAGCAGCTGGTTTATCCTTATCCGGAAAGATACCATTTGTTAACTCCTTTTCTGTTTTTGCTGCTGGACAGCCCTATAATCAAATACGACAGGGAGTAGCACTACCCAATTTAAATGTAAGAATAATTGGTTCCAGTTGCGGTTTGTCTGATGCAGGAGACGGTGCTACACACCAATCAGTAGAAGATATTGCTATTATGAGAGCAATTCCAAATATGGCTGTAATTGTTCCGGTAGATGCTGAAGAAACTCGCAAAGTAGTTCGAGCTTCTCTGCAACATCAAGGGCCAATTTATATTAGAATTACTCGTAGTTTATTACCAGCACTAACTAATCGCCATACAGAATTTAAAATAGGTAAAATGCTTTGTTTGGCTGAAGGATTAGATATTACTGTTTTTGCTACGGGTATAATGGTTTTTAAGGCATTACAAGCTCGTGAAATATTAAGTAAAAAAGGAATCTCAGTGCGCGTGATTAATGTAAGTACTATTAAACCATTAAATATAGAAGAGATATTTAAATATACAAAAGGTGTAAAAGGCATTGTTACTGCTGAAGAACATAGTATTATTGGGGGATTGGGAAGTGCCGTTGTGGAGGCATTATGTGATATGAAAATTCCTATTAAAATAGTAGGAATACAAGATCAATTTGGTCAATCAGCCGGTACTCATGAAGAGTTACTGGAATATTACGGTTTAACAGCACAATCAATTATAGAGAAAGTTGAGGCTTTACTTTAATAAACTAAATATTATAAAATTAAGATAAGGTCTTTAACTTTTTTCGAGAAAGGAGTTTTATTATGCCTAAACCAAAAATAGGTTTTGTAGGAATAGGAATTATGGGTTTCCCCATGGCTAAAAATTTGATTAAAGCGGGATATCCTTTGATTATTTATGATTTGAATGAACAAGCCTTATCCAATATGGTAAGTGAGGGTACGGATAGGGGAGAGTCCTGTGCCCATGTAGCTAAAAATTGTGATATTATCATCACCATGTTGCCTAACTCACCAGATGTGGAAAAGGTTGTTCTTGGTGAACAGGGTATCTTAAAAGGTGCCTGTAAGGGGCAAATCCTTATCGATATGAGTTCAATTACCCCATTAGTCTCTCAATCACTGGCTCGAGAACTGGAGAAAAAAGGTATAGATATGCTGGATGCCCCGGTCAGTGGAGGACAGGAGAAAGCCCAATCGGGAACATTGGCTATCATGGTAGGAGGAAAAGAGGAAATTTTTAACTATTGTAAACCTGTTCTAGAGGTAATGGGTAAACCGATACTGGTAGGAGATATAGGGGCAGGTGGGACTGCCAAATTAGTAAATCAAGCCATAGTGGCGGTAAATATTGCTATTGTTGCCGAAGCCCTGCTTTTAGGTAAAAAAGCCGGTGTTGACCCTGATAGGATTTTCGATGCAATAAAGGGGGGATTAGCCGGTAGTCAATGTCTTACCGATAAGGCACCCCGTATGTTCAGCGGTAACTATGCTCCTGGTTTTCGTATACGTTTACATGTCAAAGACCTTACCAATATCTTACAAACCAGTCAGGCACTGCACAATGCCATGCCTTTGACGGCACAGGTAATGGAGATGATGCAGACCTTGATGGCAGATGGCCATACAGAACTTGACCATGCCGGGCTGGCACTCTTTTATGAGAAAATAAATGGAGTTTCCTTGAAGAAAGAGTGATAGAGAACAGATAAAGGAGGTGGAGTAAGAATAAAAAATAAATAGTGAGTTAGTCTGATTTTCTGCTATGGGTACAAGTCTTGTTTTGATAATTAATTTAAGGAGGTAATACAATGAGAAAATTAAATAAATATATCTTTTTATTACTCATATGTGTAATCATTTTACTGGTTGGAGGGCATAATATTTTAGCCCAAAGTGAAAAATTGTGGCCCAAGGGTGCCCCGGTAGTAACAGTTGGATTTGGAGCAGGGGGAGGCACTGATACAGCAGTAAGGCCAATATTAGCCAAGATGGAAGAGTATCTGGGTGAAACAATCAATGTAGTTAATATGGATGGTGCATCTAGTGCCGTAGCTGCAGAACACGTTCTTTCTTTGGCAGCTGATGGATACAATATGTTTGCCACCGGTTCCGGTCCACTTTCCGGTTTTAGAGTAATGGGTACCAGTGATTCTAGTTGGCGTGATTGGGTTTCCTGGCACCCCTTTAATGGGCCAGCTGCTTTATTGGTTAAAGATGATTCTCCTATAAAAACATTTGATGAAGCAATGAATGCAATTAAAGATGAGGATTTGAATTTTGGGATTTCAGGTTTTGGTGTGGGTCCACATGTTCTTGTAGAAGCGATATTTCAAATTGCTGGAGTTCCCTCTCCAAATTATGTAACTGCAGGCTCCTGTCGCAATGCAGCGGTTAGTCTGTATGCAGGAGAAGTGGATATAGCAATGTGTACTTTCTCATCTGCTGTTGATTTCGTAAAAGCCGGACAACTTAGGGCATTGGTAGTAACTACTGCTGAACCTTATCCTGTTGATAGTATTATCATTCCTTCCATTACTGAATTATTGGAAGGTAGTGAGAATGTGCCCTTACTTTCTGAGACCTGGCCTGTTTTAATTAGAAGAGAAGCACCCCAGAATATTATTGACAAGTTAAACGAAGCTTTCATATGGGCGCTTGAACAACCTGAGATTAAGGAATTTGCTGAAACAAAGGCCCTTAATATTGTAGGTTATTATGGTGAGGAAGCAGATAAATTTTTGTCCTTCTCTGAAGCAGGATACTCCTGGGCTCTTTATGATAGCGGACTGGCAGAAAAGTCACCAGAAGGTTTTGGTATTCCTAAATTAGCTGATTGGGATTGGGAAAAAGAGAAAAACTTTTAATACAGAATGAATTTTCTTAGATTGAGAGAAGGAATTTTGAATTCCTTCTCTCCCTGTTACTTTATTTTGTTAATGGTGGATAAGTAATATGGGAAAAATGGATAAAATGGCTGCAGCTGATCTTATAATGGGTTTATTTCTCATTGTGTTTGGCGGTATAGCTATCAGGACTTCCCTAAACATGAAGGTTTACAAAACATTTTTAGATGCACCTGGATTTTTTCCCTTTATTCTGGGAATTATCTTTATTTTTTTAGGCAGCGTAATGACTTTTTCATCCTTTAGAAGAAAGGGATTTGAGCAAATTAAACAAAGCATTAAGAATTTTCAAATTATTTATCTTTTTAGTAACATTAAGTTTAAGCGGGTGATGATTCTAATCGCCCTGATGGTTATCTACATTTTTATTTTCATTGATAGACTTAATTTTATCATAGCAACTGCTTTATATTTATTCTTTACCCTATACTATTTAAAATCAGCAAACATTATAAAAATAATTTTTATTTCCATTATCACTTCATACTTAATTAGTGCCTTTTTTACTAGTTTCTTTCGAATACCTTTACCTTAGTCGAGTAAAGGAAAAATAGGAGAATTAAATGATGTTTGACTCATTTTTACAACAGGTTAATCTATTTTTCCATGCCTTTACTGCCCAGTTATACTTAACTAATATTTTAATAATAGCCTTTGCTACTCTCATGGGTATTATTATTGGAGCAATCCCTGGTCTAACAGCTACTATGGCTTTAGCTTTACTCATAAATTTAAGCTATGGCATGCAATTTGATTTAGCAATCTCCTTTTTATTAGGGGTTTATGTGGGAGCCATAATGGGTGGTTGCTATTCAGCCATTATGATTAATATTCCTGGTACGCCGGCGGCTGCAGCTACAGCTTTAGATGGGTTTCCCCTGGCTAAGAGGGGAGAAGGTGGATTGGCAATAGGGGCCGGCGTTATTGCCTCCTTTGTTGGCATGTTGATTAGTATAGCCTGTCTTATTTTTATCACCCCATTTATATATAAGATTGCTTTAAAATTTGGTCAGTGGGAGTATTTTTTGCTGGCTGTCTTTGGAGTGATGATTTGTGGAAATTTGTCTACTGGGAAAGATCCGGTAAAAGGGTGGGTGGTAGGTTTTTTAGGATTTTTCACAGCTATGATTGGTTTAGACAAAGTCTATGCCTATCCCAGATTTACCCTGGGATTATTACAATTAAAGGGTGGAATATCTCTTATACCTGCATTGATTGGAGTTTTTGGTATTTCAGAAATTCTCATTGTTCTAGAAGAGGAAATTCCTTATAAAATTTTGGGTAAAATTACTAAAATTATACCTAGCTGGAAAACTATTTATTCCCTTATACCTACAGCAATACGTTCGGGAATTATTGGGGTAGGTATCGGAGCTGTTCCTGGAGCAGGAGAAGATGTTGCTGCCTGGGTGGCTTATGATGTAGGGAAAAGAAGTTCTAAACAAGGAGAAAAATTCGGTACCGGGTGTCTGGAAGGAGTAGCTGCTGCTGAAACAGCCAATAATGCATGTATAGGTGGAGCTATGATTCCTTTGTTAACCCTGGCAATACCTGGGAGTCCGCCTGCTGCTATGTTTTTAGCAGCAATCTGGCTTCATGGAGTTCAGCCTGGTCCGATGCTCCCCATTGAACATCCAGGGTTTCTCTATGAAGTAGCAATCTCTCTTTTAATAGCAACCTTTTTTATGCTCATATTAGGGCTAATAATTGCTAAGCCCATTGCCTCAATATTAAAGATCAGAAGGGAAATCTTGATGCCAATTGTTTTACCCCTAACAGTAATTGGTGCTTATGCGGGAGGAGTACGGATTTTTGATATAAAAGTGACTTTTTTCTTTGGTATTTTAGGTTATATTTTGCGTAAACTTGACTATCCTATGGCACCACTGGTTCTGGGAATTATTTTAGGGCCTCTGGCAGATATCAGCTTTCGTCAAGCACTTATGCAAAGCCGTGGAAGTCTGATACCTCTATTGGGTCGACCGGTAGGAATAGTTTTACTGGTTGCCATTGCGTGGATTGCTTACAGTGGTTTCCGTAGAACAATTGAATATACTAGAAAACATACTCAGAAAGATACTGGAATGATACAAGAAGGATAGTAATAAATATGAAGAAGTTAACTAGAAAAATTACTATTATTACTGGAGCAGCTGGAGGAATTGGATCTGCTCTCTCTTTACGGTTTGCTCAGGAAGGGGCAATAATACTTTTATGTGATTTGGAAAATACACTTGGTAAAGAGCTGGAAGAAAAAATTATTCAAGATGGTGGGAAAGCCGAATTTTTTCCTATGGATGTTACCTCAGAAAAAGATTGGCAGAAGTTTATAGCCCATGCCATATATTCTTATCAACGATTAGATGTTTTAATAAATAATGCTGGAATTAATATAAGAAAACCAATAGAGGAGATGGAGGTTGAGGAATGGGATACCGTAATGCGGGTAAATGTTAGAAGTGTCTTTTTGGGAATAAAACATACCCTACCACTAATGCGTAAACAAAAAAGTGGAAGTATTATCAATATGTCTTCCATTTGCGGTTTAGTGGGGCATAAATACACACCAGAAGCATACACTGCTTCAAAAGGAGCAGTAACCCTTCTAACTAAATCCACAGCTGTTAGGTACGCAAAATACGGGGTAAGAATAAACTCACTTCATCCCAGTACTGTTCGAACTGATTTAGTTAATAAGATGCTATCTGATCCGGAAAGATTAAAAGAAAGGATTGATGAGGTCCCCTTAGGAAGGCTAGCTAAGGTGGAAGATGTTGTAAATGCAGCTCTGTTTTTAGCCTGTGATGAATCATCGTTTTTAACTGGAATGTCTCTCCCGATTGATGGAGGTTTAACTGCTTACTAAATTAACCAAGAAATAGCTCTATCCTATTAATATGGTTTAAAATATTTATTATATATAATTCCCCAATTTTCTTCTGAAAGCTTCTATATTCTTTAATATTATTATATTAGTATTATCTTTGTTTATTATGCTATAATTGGAATCAATTCAAAACAAGCTATCTGTAAATTTTATTTATTAAAAGGGGTAAAAAATGAAGCTTTTAATAGAAGAAAGAAGAAAAGAAATTGGTGATGCCTTTAGTTTTATTTTCAAGCCCGAAGAGCCTGTAACCTGGCAGGCAGGACAGTATGCCCTTTATAAGGTTCCCCATGATAATCCTGATAGCAGAGGAGAAATACGAATTTTTACCATCTCTTCACCGCCATTTCAAAAAAAGCTCATGCTCACGACCCATTACTTATTTGAGGAGAGTAGTTCTTTTAAAAGGGCGCTCTTTGCTAAAAAAGTGGGAGATGAAGTGGAGCTTGTTAAGATAGATGGGAAATTTACCATAAATAATGATGCACAAAAGTTAGTCTTCATAGCCGGTGGAATTGGTATAACCCCCTTTCATTCCATTCTCCTGGAATTAGAAAAAGAGAAGGTTGGCAAAGATATAATACTTATTTACAGCAATAAAGATGAAGAGCATATTGTTTTTAAAGATACCCTGGACAATTTAGCCAGAGGGTATAACAGGTTAAATATTAAATATATCTTTTCACCACAGCGGGCCGATGAAAACTTAATCAAAGAGATAGTTCCTGATATCAAAGAACGTATTTTTTATATTTCTGGTCCCATGAGGTTAGTTAAAGCGGTGGAGGAAGCGCTCTATCAGCTTGAGGTAGTTAAGGAAAATATCAAAAAGGATTATTTTCCTGGCTTAAATGAGTAGCAGATATACATCTTTTTAAAGTCTTATAAAGATAAAGATATCTGTTAAAACGGCACCTGTTTATTTTAAGATGAG
>JAQVGY010000129.1 GCA_028696495.1 Atribacterota bacterium | reverse complement strand
TAAGCAATTGGTTATTAGTATAAGATAATTTTCTTGACAAGCAATTCATTTTTATCTATGCTAATATGTGTTGGAAAAATAAAATTACCTGTACTTATTTTCTTGAGTTTTCCAAAACATCTTCAAGCCGAAGTGGCGGAATCGGCAGACGCGCTACGTTCAGGGCGTAGTGGGCTTAAGCCTGTGGGGGTTCAAATCCCCCCTTCGGCACCACTAATTAGATTGGTGTTTTTTAATCCAAATCATTGAATCTTTCAACTTCCCAATCATAATGTTCCACTAATTCTCGAAAAGTCATCTTTCCAGATCTGATTTGCTCAATATATTTCTTACTATGGTAAAAGAAGATATCTAAAGGTTTTAGCTCTTCTCCTTCTATCATCTTCAATATTATCCGGGCATAAAGTCTATCAAATACTTTAATAATAATTTTTTCATTCTTTTTGATACTTGTTTCTATATTAGTCACCCGACCTACCCAGTGGGCTAAATCTACCAGATCGGGTTGTTCATTATAATTTGATTCAGCAATATATTCTACATTCCTCTTATGAGGTCTCAACTCTTCTAATTCATTTATATGGTAACCAAGCATATTTTCCAGGGCATAGATAGATTTTTGTTCTGCTCGGATTTGTTGTAAAATTTCTATATTTGCTTTTGTTTTTGTTCTTATTCCAAAATTTTTCATAACATTTTTCATTTGATATTTTATATATAAAACATCTTAGTATCTGTGCATTTATGCCTTATATACCTTAAAAATAGTGATTGGTGATGGGTAATAAGTAAATAATAAGTTTTACATTACAAAAAAATAAATCTGCTATTTCAACAAAAATATGACTGAGTAGTCATTATAACAAAATTGACTCAAAAAGTGAAATCTCATCAGAAGAAACTTATCATACTTTGCATCCTATTTCCTCAATTCCCTGACTATGCTTATGTTTCTCCTGTCATCTTCATCACTCTTTTTAGGAGTTTCTAAAATAAAGGGCAGGTCTTTTACCAATCGATGGTTTATTAATATTCTGAATCCCTCTAACCCGATAAACCCTTCTCCAATATGGGTATGACGATCTTTTCGGGAATTTAAATAATGCTTAGAATCATTGAGATGAATCACTTTTAGTCTATCTAATCCAATTATTCTGTCCATTTCAGTTAAAGTATCTTCAATCCCTCTCTCCTCGGCAAGATTGTATCCTGCTGCAAAAGCATGGCAGGTGTCAAAACAAATCCCTATTTTATCTTTATACCCTACCCTTTCCATAATATAACTGAGCTGGCTAAAATTATAGCCGAGGCTGCTTCCCATTCCAGAGGTATTTTCTAGTAAAACCATAGCTGATAGTTTTAAAGCAAAACTTTCTTTCAGAATAATCTGGAAAGCCTTAATAATTCTCTCCAAGCCATATACTTCTCCTGCACCGCGATGTGCTCCAGGATGAACAATTAGAAAAGGAGTCCCGGTATTGGCCAACAGTTGGTCTGCCCTCTTCATCTCTTCTAAGAAGGCCTCAATAGACCTCGAATGAATCTTTTCTTCGGGAGAGGCAAGATTTATAAGATATGAAGCGTGTATAAAGATTGGATAAATATCAGTTTTTCGTAAGACTTCTTGAAAATTAAATATTTCACTTTTACAGTAGGTTTTCTCCTGCCAGGTACGAGAATTTTTAGAAAAGATCTGCATGGTATTGATTCCCAGCTTTTTTGCCCTATGGACAGACTTTTCAACACCCCCGGCAATGGAAACATGGCATCCTATTCTCAATTATGAATCCTCATTATTAATTATGCTAAATTTTTTGAATTATTTTTTTCTTCAGTATAAATTGCCTGAGTTCGATGATTAATACCTTTTAAATTATACCCCATTTATTACAAAGAAACACTTTGCCCATCTTTTATACATATCTTATCCAAGAATTGTACAGAATTAATACAAGAATATTAATAATCTTAAATATTATATTGACATTATCAATTATTATATTATAATTATTAATATCAACATTAATTATATTAATATATTTATTAAAATATTTAAAAAGAGGTGATTACTTTGCCTAATATCCCCACCAATTGTCCTGCTTGTAATGCCAGAATGAATATTACCGAATTAAGATGCAGTAAGTGTGATACAAAGGTACAGGGAGTTTTCCCTATGAATAAATTAGTCTCTCTTTCAGAAGAAGATAGGGAATTTTTAATGACCTTCCTTCGCTCTCGTGGAAATATTAAAGAGGTTCAAGAAAGAATGGGTATCTCATACCCTACGGTAAAGAACAGGCTGGATAAACTGTTAGCAGCATTGGGCTTACTGGAAGAAGTTAGAACCATAAGTCAGAGTGAAATTATTACAGCTCTGAAAGATGGAGATATTTCTGCTGAAGAAGCAATTAATTTATTACAGGAAAGATAATTTAAAATATTTAGTATATAAATAAATTTAAGGAGAAAAAAGATGAAAGAAGAAATTAAACAGGTTCTGGATATGTTAAAAGAAGGAAAAATTAACAATGAAGA
>JAQVGY010000023.1 GCA_028696495.1 Atribacterota bacterium | reverse complement strand
ATAATTTAGTAAAATATTTAAGATTAAGTAAAAAACAGAGGAGAGGAAAAGTAGAATTGCTTAACAAGACTGACCATGAGGGTTTAAAACAAACCATTACAGAATCAGTTTACCAATACCTTAAAGAAAAGGGAATTGAGATTGATGCTATTCCTGCTATTATTCTAACAACGCCAAAAGAGCGGGTACACGGGCATCTTTCCACTAATATTGCTTTACAGTTATCGGGTATGGTATCAAATAATGCCCGAGAAATAGCACAGTTTATTGTTAAAGAATTAAAAAAGAGCAACGAAGAGGTGTTCGATAAGATTGAAATAGCAGGGCCGGGTTTTATAAATTTTTATTTTAAAAAAGACCTACTATACACTGTATTACATGAAATTACTGCTGAAAAAAATAAATTTGGTTATTCCGATATCGGTAAGGGTGAAAAAATATTACTGGAATATGTTAGTGTCAACCCTACCGGGCCTTTACATGTAGGTCATGGAAAATGTGCTGCTGTTGGAGATTCACTTTCTAAAATATTAAAGGCAGCCGGTTACCGGGTGTCAACAGAATATTATATAAATGACCATGGAAAACAGATGGATGTTCTTGGTCAGTCAGTTTTAGTGCGCTATAGACAATTGTTGGGAGAAATGCTTGAATTTCCCGAAAACGGATATCAGGGAGACTATATCATTGCTCTGGCAAGAGAAGTCCTAGATAAATATGGGATAGAATTTAAGGGAAAAGATGATTCTGAAACAATTCAATTTTTTAAATCTTATGCCCAGCAGAGAATATTGCAGGACATCAAGGAAGATTTAGCCCTCTTTGGGGTAGAGTTTGACAATTGGTTCAGCGAGGAGTCTCTTTTTACACAAAACAAAGTATATCCGGTTGTTGACAGATTGAGGCAAGAAGGGTTTATTTATCTTGATAAAGGTGCTTTGTGGTTTAAGTCTACTGATTTTGGTGATGAAAAAGATAGAGTGGTGACCAGAGCTAATGGGGAGGCTGCTTATTTTGCTTCCGATATTGCCTACCATGATGATAAGTATAAGAGAGGTTTTAAAACTTTAATCGATATATGGGGCTCTGATCATCATGGCTATATTAGCAGGGTAAAAGCAGCTATTCAGGCTCTGGGTTACTCCAGGGACTCTTTTCAGGTGCTGTTAGTACAATTTGTTACCTTAGTTAGAGCTGGTAAGACTATTGGAATGAGTACCAGGGGCGGGCAATTTGTTACTTTAAAAGATTTACTAAAAGAGGTTGGCAAAGATGTTGCCAGATATTTTTTCCTGATGCACAGCCATGATAGCCATACTGAGTTTGATTTGGATATTGCCAAATCTCAATCCCTGGAAAACCCGGTATTCTATATTCAGTATGCTTATGCCCGGATTTGCAGTATAATTAAAAAGGGAGAAACAAATAATATAGCTTTAAATGATACCGGCAAAGAACAGATTGATTTGAAGCTGCTTGATAAAAAAGAAGAGTTAGAAATTTTAAAAAAATTAATAAATTTTAAAAAAATTGTGGAAAGAAGTGCCATTCAACGTAAACCCTATTTAATTGCTGGATATTTGCATGAATTGGCCAGCTTATTTCATAAATATTACACTGAGCATAAAGTTATAACCAGAGATAAAAAACTTTCTGAAGCTCGTCTATATCTCATCTCTTCTGTCAAAATTGTTTTAGAAAATGCTCTTTCCTTATTAGGAATAGATGCTCCCGAGAAAATGTAAATGTATTGTTGGGGTTAGCATGAAAGATCTTCGTTTTGTTATTATCAGCGGATTGTCTGGAGCCGGAAAAAGTGTTGCTATAAAAGTTTTTGAAGATATGGACTTCTTTTGTGTAGACAATATGCCTCCACAGTTAATTCCAAAATTTTGTGAACTGTGGTTAAAATCACAGGGGAAATTGTCTAAAATAGCATTTGTGGTCGATATAAGGGGAGAGATATTTTTAAAAGAACTGGACAGGTCACTAAAAGAGCTGGAAACGATGAATATTTATCCAGAGATATTATTTTTGGAAGCCAGGGATGAGATTATTGTGCGAAGATTCGGGGAAACGAGAAGAAAGCATCCCCTTCAGATATCTCATAGCATTTTAGAAAATATCCAGGAAGAAAGAAAGAGACTGGATGAGCTAAAATCCAAAGCAAATATAATTATTGATACCTCCAGTTTAGACCCCAGGCGGCTCAATACGGAAATTCAGAAATATTTCCAGAAAGATAGAGTCCACACCATGCAGATTAGTATTATTTCTTTTGGATATAAATATGGTGTACCTATTGATGTTGACCTGGTATTTGATGCCAGATTTCTGCCCAACCCTTTTTATATTAGTGAGCTGAGTGAACTATCCGGGAAAGATGAAAAAGTTAAGGAGTATCTGGAACAATTCCCGGTAACAGGGCAGGCTATTGAGCAACTAATTTCTTTAATTAATCTTCTTATTCCTTATTACCTGAAAGAAGGAAAGAACTATTTATCTATTGCTATTGGCTGTACAGGGGGAAGACATCGTTCGGTTTATCTGGCTAATGAGTTGGGGAAGCTGATAAGATTAAAAGATTATTCTGTTTTTGTAAGGCATAGAGATATTAGAAAGGAAGAAAAACTATTTAAAGAGAAGTTATAAAACATAAGATGGTTAAAAAAGATTACCATTTAAAATCACTTCTGAAGTGGTTTTATCCAGGAATGAGAGTAAAACGTTTTTTACTCATCGTCTTATTGGGCATAATTCTTATGGCAGTGGGATTGATTTACCTTATTGATCTCACCAGATTTTTATGGCTTAAGAATCAAATAAAGAATCTATTTATCTATTATCAAATAGCACCACATCTTTCCGGTCTAATCCTGATTTTAGCAGGTTCTTTACTAATAATTTTAGGAATCTCCAATATAAACCGCTCGGTTTTAAAGGCTTTTATACCCAAAAGAGTTGATTTAGTGCCGGAAATAATTTACGAACAGAGAAAATTGGAAAAAGGCCCCCGGATTGTAGTCATTGGAGGCGGGACCGGCCTCTATACCCTATTGAGGGGATTAAAACAATTTACCAGTAACATTACTGCAGTGGTCACCGCTTTTGATAGTGGGGGCAGTTCTGGCAGATTAAGAGATGAATTGGGTGTTCTGCCACCTGGCGATATTAGAAACTGTCTGGTAGCACTCTCCACTGAAGAATTGTTGATGAAGAAATTATTCCAATACCGGTTTAGCAATGGCAGTCTGGAGGGACATAGTTTTGGCAACCTGTTTATTACCGCTATGTCAGAAGTAAGCGGTGATTTTTCCACAGCTATTGAGAAATCCAGTGAGGTACTGGCAATTAGAGGAAAAGTACTCCCTTCATCTATAGATGATGTCACTCTTTGTGCCCGGCTGAAGAATCAGAAACTGGTTAAAGGTGAAGACAAGATATCTCAGTGTAAAGAAGGGATTGAAAGTATCTTTATTGAGCCTTCTCCTGTCCTGCCTTTACCGGAAACAGTTCGTGCCATTCAAGAGGCTGACACCATTATCCTTGGTCCAGGCAGTCTCTACACCAGTGTAATATGTAATCTTTTAGTGAAGGGTATACCGGAAGCAATCTGTCAATCCGGGGCTGTCAAGGTTTACATCTGTAATGTTATGACCCAACCAGGAGAAACCGATAATTACACTGCTTCCATGCATGTAAAAGAGATTATAAAATATTTACCTCACAATTGCCTAAATTTTATTTTGCTGAACAGTCAGAGACTAAACAAACAGTTAACAGTAAGGTATAAAAAAGAGGGGGCTTTTATGGTGAAAGATGATTTGCCTCCCATTTTTGACAAAAAGACAAGAGTATTAAGACAGGAATTATTATCTGAGTACAATTTTGCTCGCCACCATTCTGAAAAGCTGGCAAAAATGGTAATAGATAGTATTCAAAAGGAGAAGAAGTAGTTGTATTTTTCACCATTGGTAAAGCAGGAATTAGCTCGTATTATACCATCTAAAGATTATGAACAAAAAAGTGAACTTTTGGCTTTTACAGTGATGAATGGCAGGATTGATTCCCAAGGTGCACTCTCCATTATTCTTGATAATCCGGCCATGATTAAAGTTGTTTATTTTTTAGTCAAAAGAGCTTTTCAATATGAAGCAAAAATAGATATAATAAGAAAAAATAATAAAAGAAAGATTTACTATATTACTGTAAATGATACTGAAAAGTCCATTTCTATTTTAGAACAGCTTGGATTGACAAGAAATGATCGAGGGGATTTTGTAAGAAGTGACACAATACGAGAAAAAGAAGATAGTATAAGAGAGAAACATTTTTGCGATAAATCTTTTCTGCGTGGTGCTTTTTTAGCGGGTGGCTTTGTAAATGATCCGGAAAGGATGTATCATTTAGAGATCGCCTGTCCTTCTAAGGAGATAGCTCAAATAATTAAAGGTGTTTTACACCACTCCTCTTTCTCTGCTAAAATAAGCTTCTGGCAAAAGGAATGGACTGTATATATAAAAAAAAGTGAACAAATCTTTGAATTTTTACGTTTTATTGGAGTACAGAGAGCCCTGCTAAACCTGCAGGATATCATTGCACGAAAAGACCTTTTAAATACAGTTAATCGATTGGTCAATTGCGAAACAGCCAATCTTGATAAGACTATAGTCTCAGCTTCCAGGCAATTGTTCTATATTGACATAATTATTAAGAAGGTAGGTCTGGAAAATTTGTCACCCGGTATAAGAGAGGTAATTAAAGTTCGTTTGAAACATCCCTATGCCAGCATTCAGGAGCTTGCTGATACTCTGGGGGGTGGTGTCACAAAATCAGGAGTGTACCACCGTTTGAAGAGAATTGAACAAATAGCCGAAGGTTATCTGGCAGCCGATGAAGCTTATTAGCTGTCAAAGTAGAGAGGCAAGAATAAATAATAATTAAATAAAGTTGTTTGAAAAAAACCAATGATTAGTGGTAGAATATATAGCATTTATAAATAAATTTAATCCGAACTGGTATTATCTTTACCGGGTTTTAGTAAAATAATATCAGATAATTTATATAGTTAGCATTATTAAGTATAAGAATAATAATATATTAAAAATATTTAGTTGAGATTACTTAATTTAAATAAGATTAATTTTCTAAATAAGTAGAGTAAATTTTGATGAGACAAAATCTTTATACGGAACAAAAACAGATTTTACAACTATCACCCCAGATGTATCAATCTATAAAGATATTGCAGCTCAATAGCATGGAATTAAACAGCTGGCTGGAAAAAGAAGTTCAGGAGAATCCAGTTTTAGAGGTTAATTTTAACCAGTCTTCTAGTCCGGAGGGTGAAGAGAATAAAGAGAAAAAAGATACCGGTATAGAGGCAAATGGGCGAGATGATAATACTATATTAGAATATTTTTCCAGCCGAAAAGGTCTGATAAAAGACAAAAGTGTACCTGCTTTTGCTCGTGAGCAGGAAGTAAACAGACTCAAAGAGGGTTTTTGTAAAATATCCTTATCAGAGCATCTCTTATTGAATTTTAGGGTAATAGCCAGAGATGAACTCGAATCTAAAATCGGAGAGTATTTAATAGGTAATATTAATTATAATGGTTATCTGGCAATTAGTTGCCAGGAAGCAGCTCAAGACTTAAATATTGGTGAAAAAAAGGTAAGACAGGTTCTGGCTATGATTCAAAATTGCTCTATACCTGGCATTGGAGCCAGAAATTTAAAGGAATGTTTACTGCTTCAATTAAAGCATTTACAATTGTCTGAAAAAAGTATTCTCAGGGATTTAATATTATTTCACCTGGACAAATTGTCAAAAAAAGATTTTAATGATATTGGCAGAGAGCTGAAACTTTCTTGTTCCGAAATACAGCATCTATTAGATATTCTCAAGAAATATTTTGATCCCAAACCGGGAAGAATATTTTTTCAGGATTATGAGATAAACTATTTAATACCAGATATAATTGTTAAAAAAATTAATAACCAATATGAAATATTTGAAAATGAAAATTTCTCACCTGATGTAAGAATAAATCTATTGTATGAGAGGATGTTGTTAGATTATAAACGTGCTGAAAAGTTAAAAAATCAAGAGTTACTTTCTCAGGAGAAATGGGCAGAAACTAAAGCAACTGTGGAATACTTAAAAGGAAAAATCAGCTCTGCCCGATGGGTTATAAGATGTTTAGAACAAAGAAGGAATACCATTATCAATATAACCAGATTTATAATCGATTATCAAAATAATTTTCTGGAAAAAGGAGTTACCTATTTAAAACCTCTATCTTTAGAGGAAGCTTCTCAATATCTGGGCTTAAATAAATCTACTGTTTCTCGTGCTATTAAGTCTAAAAAGGTACAATTGCCCAGAGGAATATATAATCTGAAATATTTCTTTTCAAAAGGTCTGTTACAGGAAAACAGAGCATCAATCTCTAATGAAAAAATAAAGAATGTTATCAGAAATTATATTGAAAGGGAAGACTCTTATAAGCCATACTCTGACCAGAAATTAACCGATTTGTTACAAGAAGGAGAAGGAATAAAGGTAGCCAGGAGGACAGTTACAAAATACCGTAAGTTAATGAATATACCTTCTGCAAAATTGCGCAGAAGATTTAAATAAAAATTGAAGGGAATACACAATAATAATTATATCGAAATAGGAGGAAATATGGGAATTAAAGTAGGAATTAATGGATTTGGTAGAATTGGGAGAAATGTAGTGCGAGCTGCACTGCAGGATAAGGATATTGATTTTGTTGCAGTAAATGACATCACTGATGCCAGAACTATGGCACATTTGTTGAAATATGATTCAGTACATGGGATTTTAGAAGAAGAAGTGCAGGTGGATAATGATGTTATCAATGTTGCCGGAAGAAAAATAAAGGTATTGAAGGTACATGACCCGGCAGATCTGCCCTGGAAAGAGTTGGGGGTAGAAGTGGTTCTTGAAGCAACAGGGTTATTCAGAGACAGGGATAGTGCCAGCAAGCATTTACTGGCAGGAGCCAGAAAAGTTATAATAACTGCTCCCGCTAAAGGGGAAGATATTACTATTGTAATGGGTGTGAATGAAAAAGATTATCTGGATTCAGAACATCATATTATCTCAAATGCCTCCTGTACTACTAATTGCCTGGCACCGGTCATTAAGGTACTTCATGATTCTTTTGGTGTGGAAAAAGGGATAATGTCAACCATTCATGCCTATACCCCTGATCAAATGCTGCTTGATGGACCACACAAAAGTGATTTACGGCGAGCCAGGGCTGCTGCTGTTTCACTGGTGCCAACTACTACAGGGGCAGCGAAGGCTGTTACTCTGGTTATACCGGAGTTGAAGGGAAAACTTAATGGAATGGCTTTCAGGGTGCCCACACCTAATGTTTCTGTGGTAGATTTAGCGGTATGGTTGAAAAAAGAAGTAACAGTTGAACAGGTTAATCAGGTATTAAAAGAGGCTGCCCGGGGTCACCTAAAAGGTATCTTGGATTATAATGAATTGCCTCTGGTTTCTATTGATTACAACGGGAATTCTTATTCTTCAATCGTTGATGGCTTATCCACTATGGTTGTAGATGGTGATATGGTCAAGGTAGTTGCCTGGTATGACAATGAATGGGGCTATTCTTGCAGGGTTAACGATCTGGCGAAATATATAACAAAATAGGATATATCTAACGAAGGGGTTTTATAATGCGCAAACCATTGATTGTTGGAAATTGGAAGATGAACAAGACTGTTACTGAAAGCATTGGCTTGATAAAAGAGATGATAGATTTTGTTCAAGATTATGAGCAGACAGAGGTGGTGATTTGTCCCCCATTTACTTCTTTATGGGTTGCCAGGGAATTGATACAGGATACCAATATAGTTTTGGGTGCCCAGAATATCTCCTATCACAATGAAGGTGCCTACACCGGGGAAGTATCGGCCAGAATGTTGCAAAACATTGGTTGTGACTATGTTATTTTGGGGCATTCGGAAAGAAGGAGCTATTTTCAGGAAAGCTCGGAGGATGTTGCCAAAAAAGTAAGGCAAGCCTTGAATTTTGGAATTAAGCCGATTGTCTGTGTGGGGGAAAGACTGGTAGAGAGAGAAACAGGTAAAGCCCGGGAGATTGTTAGTGAAGAGGCGGCAGCTATCTTTGAGGTATTGAACAAGCAGGAGATAGTAAATATTGTGTTTGCTTATGAGCCTATCTGGGCTATAGGTACAGGTAAATCGGCAACTCCTCAGGATGCCAGCGAAATAATTAAATATATTCGTACATTAGTAGGAAATAAATATGATGAAACTATAGCTCAGCATATTAGGATTTTGTATGGAGGCAGTGTTAGCCCAGAGAATATAAAATCATTGATGGCTGAACCTGATATTGATGGGGCGCTTGTCGGTGGGGCAAGTCTGCAGGCACTGACATTTTCTAAATTAGTAAAATTTCAACAGTTACAGTTATAGAATAAATAATAGTCTATTTCCTTATCTCCTTTGTTTGTATGACAAGTATTACATAGGTAGCATAAAATAAAATATTAAAACATTAGCAACAGGGGTTTGTTTTCCTGAATAAATTAAGATAACTATCTTGAAGCTAAGTTATAAATATGTTATTATTCAAAAGCATATTTATAATAATATGGTATACAATTATAAATACAGACATAATGAGTTTTGTATCGTTAATATTACGTCTAAATTCTTATGTTGTTGTGTCGAAAAATATAGTCATTAATCTTTAATATTTAGTTTTTAGATTCTTGCATCTTGCAGGTTTTAGCAAAAGAGACTGCCATGCAATGAAAAGAGAGAAGTTTTCCTTTCGTTTTGACTGAAGATTAAAAACTATGAACGATAAATCTTGCTTTTATAAAGGCATACTGATAAAGGATTAATGATTAAAAACTAATAAGCAGTTTAAAGTAAAGGAGAAGATTAGCAATGCCCACATGGTTGATGTTGATACAGATTATATTAAGTATTGCACTTATTGCTGTGGTGTTATTTCAATCCAGAAAGGCGAGTCAGGGTGGAGGTATTTTTGGTGGTGGCTCTTTTGCCGAACATAGGGGTCGTAAAGGAAAAGAAGTACTTTTACTCAGACTAACAACAGGTATTGCCATTTTATTTATGGTATCATCTATATTTATGAGTATTTTCTAATTATTGAATAAATTGGGTAAAAAAATGGAACAGTTCCCTGCAAACAAAAAAATGTATACTACTGAAGAGATAAGAAATTATAAGGTAGATCCTAACCGTAAATTTTTTTCTGCCAACCATGAAGAGATAGAAAGAGGATTAACTACAGATATTTATTTTATTAGAGCACTGGAAATCCTTAATTTTTTGAAACTGGATGCAACTGAAGTGACTGCAGAAATATTTGCCCGGAAAGCCGGAGTTTTTGCTGGTATGCAAGAAACCTTTAATTTACTTAAAGACAAAAAAATTAAACTCTGGTCTCTCTCAGAAGGGGATTTGTTTCAACCAAAAGAGACAGTAATGAGAATCCAGGGTCCCTATAATGAATTTGGAGTGTATGAAACAATAATTTTGGGAATATTGGGTAGCAGTTCTGCCTGGGCAACAGCAGCCCGGGAATGTTGCGAGGTAGCCCGTGGCAAAAAAATTATCTGTTTTGGTTCACGACATATCCATCCAGCTGTTGCTCCTGTTATGGAGAGGGCAGCACTTATTGGCGGTGTTGATGGAGCGAGCTGCATCCTGGGGGCTAAATTGATGGGGCAGGAACCGCAAGGTACTATCCCCCATACCGTTATTATTATAATTGGAGATACTGTGAAAGCGGCCAGGGCATACCATGATTGCTTTCCCCCCGATATACCCAGAGTTATCCTTATCGACACCTTCAAAGATGAAGCCGAAGAATCAATCAGAGTAGCTAATGCCCTGGGAGAAAACCTATTGGGTGTTCGTCTTGACACTCCCAGTGAAAGGGGAGGAGTATCTCCCGATTTAGTTAAAGAGGTAAGAGTGCGTCTAAATCAGGCGGGATATTCCCATGTTAAGATATATGTGTCAGGAGGGGTAACACCACAAAGAATTGATTTGTTGAGCAGAGAAGCGGTTGATGCTTTTGGAGTTGGAAGCTATATCAGTGATGCCTCACCAATAGATATGACTCTCGACATTAAGGAAGTCGAAGGGAAACCTATTGCTAAAAGAGGGCGAATACCGGGCAAAATCGAAAACAAAAAATTAATCCAAATAATTTAGTATTCAGTATAACGTATTAACGAAAAAACAGTGGTTGGCTGTTAGTATTTAATATAAAGTTTTTGACAAAGTATTTATAAATTCAGAACATTTTCTAATCCCTATATACGGTATTTATTTTTTTACTTAAAATATAAACAATGAGCAATTGAATTATATGCTTTTAATTCTTTTAGCAAAATTGGATGAGATTGCTTTGTCGCTTCGCTCCTCGCAATGACAGAAGATAAAAGCTCACAATGACGGGCTGGAAATCTGTCATTACGAACCTGCCTCTTAACTTTCGTTAAGGGTAGGTGTGGCAATCTCATTTACTATTGCTCGCGCTCTTTCTTTGCATTTTGACTAAAAACTAAAAACTATAAACTTTTTTAATGCCGGGATGGCGGAATAGGTAGACGCGCCAGCTTGAGGGGCTGGTAGGTGTATACTTGTGGGGGTTCAAATCCCCCTCCCGGCACCATTTCTTGTCTCTAAA
>JAQVGY010000128.1 GCA_028696495.1 Atribacterota bacterium | reverse complement strand
TACGGGTAGGCTATGGTATTGCCAGACCGGAGATAATAGGCTATCTAAGACGAGTAGTCAATCCTTTTACCACCAACCGCCTTGCCCAGGTAGCTGCCTTGGCTTCTCTAGATGATAAAGAACATTATGAGAAAGTGCTAAGATCTAACCGAGAAGGTAAACAGTATCTCTATAAAGAGTTAGAAAAACTTGGATTGTTTTATCTTCCTACTGAGACCAACTTTATTTTTATTGACTTAAAAGAAGATAGCGAATCATTTTATGAGAAATGTTTAAAAAGAGGAGTCATTATACGACCTGGCAAGACCTGGGGTTATCCAAATTGTATTCGTCTGACCATTGGAACACAATATGAGAATGAAAAGTTTATCCAAGCCCTAAAAGAAATAATCGCATAAAGAGAAAGGAGAAGAGATTTGATAAAACTATTGACCGGGAATGAAGCTATTGCTCAAGGAGCATTAGAGGCAGGAGTGGATGTAGTTACCGGGTATCCTGGTACTCCTTCCACAGAAGTCATGTTAAACCTTATGGCCAAAAGAAAAGAATTGGGTATCCATATGGAATGGAGCGTAAATGAAAAGGTAGCCTTTGAAATAGCTGCCGGAGCTGCCTGGGTCGGCAAAAGAGCACTGGTAACGATGAAAATGTCAGGTTTGAATGTGGCCGCAGACTCCATATCGGCTATTGCCTATAGCGGTTGTACCGGAGGATTGGTTATCTTTGTAGCCGATGACCCGGGAACAAGTGCCGGGATGGTAGAACAGGATTCCAGATATTATGCCAAATCAATGATAATTCCCACACTCGATCTTGCTTCTCAACAGGAATGTTTAGACTATATGAAAATAGCTTTTGAGATTTCTGAAAATATTAAAGGTCCTGTTATGTTAAGATCCACAACCGATATTGCCCATGTTGCCTCTCTTGTGGATATAAATGGACAGACTGAAAGGGATACTAAAAAAAGAGAAGCTCATTTTGAGCGGAATATACCAAAATATACCAAGGCGGCCTCTGCCTGGTGTATGGCTCAGCATCAGGATGCACTGAATAGATTGACCCATGCATTAGAGACTATTGAAAGCAAGAATTATAATAAAAAGTATAGAATAAACGAGATACATTTTGAGCCAGAGAGTAAATATGGAGTCATATATGGGGGAGCAGTTCAGGGAAATTTTCTTGAAGTATTAAACAGGTACAATATAAAAATTAGCCGGCTGAAGATAGGAATGGTCCATCCACTTCCTGAAAGTTTAATCAAAGAATTTTTAGAAAATAAGAATATAGAAAGAATACTAATCTTAGAAGAGTTAGATCCTATTATAGAATCAGAAATCTATAGAATTGCTTTTCTCTTAAATAAAAAGGTAGAAATTTTAGGAAAGCTAAACAACACCCTGCCCTATACAGGTAGCTATTCCTTTGTTCTGATTAAGAAGGCTCTGGAGATACTACTCGAATCAGAATTTAATGGTCAGAATAAAGATAAGGAGAAGCTCCAGCCAGTTTTAGAAGAGGCACAGGATTTAATTGTAGCCAGACCTACTTCTTTTTGCAGCGGATGTCCTCACCGGGGGACCTATTATGCCCTCAATACTGCCATAAAGAACTTAAAATATAAAAAAGATGATATTATTGTCCACGGAGATATTGGTTGTACTATATTGGGAATGAATAAACCATTTGAAAGCTGCTGGACAGAAGTAGCCATGGGTGCCAGTATCGGTATGGCTCAAGGTTTTAAATGGGGAGGAATAGAAAAGCCAGTTATTGCGGCTATAGGGGATTCTACTTTTTTCCATGCCGGTATACCTCCTCTAATTAATGCGGTTCACCAAAATGCCAATGTTTGTATAATTATCTTGGATAACTGGTGGACTGCTATGACCGGTTTTGAAGAAAATCCTGGAACAATCTATTTAAAGGATACCGATACCAGGAGAGTGAACCTTGTAAATATCTGCCAGGGATGTGGTGTAGAAAAGATTGATATCATTGACCCCTATGAGCCCAAAAAAGCTATAAAAGTATTGGAAGAGGCGATTAAATACCCGGGTGTTTCAGTGGTGGTATCCCGTCAGGAATGCGCCCTGCAAGCCCATAGAAGAAAGGTTAACTTACCAAAATACAGAGTGGATATCGAAAAATGTACCGGTTGCCAGATATGTTTAAATCAGCTTGCCTGTCCGGAAATGGTCTTTCATCCCAAAACTGAAGACCATAAGGCTTATATGGAAATTAGTGTCGATTGTTTTGGATGTGGATTATGTCAGTATACCTGTCCTTTCGGGGCAATAGAGGTGATTGAAGATGGAAAATAATATATATTTAGTTGGCGTAGGAGGCCAGGGTGTAGTCAGATTAGGGCAAATCATTGCTGCTTATGCTATAGATGAAGGACAAAAGGTCAAACTCTTTAAAAAAATTGGTATGGCTCAAAGGGGTGGCCCAACTCTCTGTGAAATTAGAATAGGTGAAGTATCAGGTTCGCGAATACCTCCTCTTTCTGCTGACTTAGTGGTAGCCATGGAG
>JAQVGY010000022.1 GCA_028696495.1 Atribacterota bacterium | reverse complement strand
TAGGTTATCTTTTTATTGACCCCAGATATGCCCCGGAAAATCCCAGAGACTATGGTTGTTTGGAAAAATTAGCCAGTTATGAGGTAATTACAAAAAAAGCCAGAGAAAAGATGGGTAAAGATATTAGAATTACCGAGATATTTAAGATGGCCTCTCAGGGCAATACTATAGCCAAAGAGATTGTCCAAGAAGCACTAAGATATCTTGCCTATGGAATAGCAAATATATCATCGGTCCTCAATCCTGAATTGGTTATCATAGGGGGAGGAATTTCAATACTACCTCCCAGTTTTTTAAAAGATATCAGGATAACCCTTCAAAAAATTATTCCCTTTGTACCAAGAATAGAATTCTCCAGATTAGGAGAAGATGGAGTTTTAATTGGTGCGGCAGTAAAGGTTTTTGTACCCTTAAAAAAGAAGGGCTTATCTCTTATTAAATAGTTAAAGAAAAAAAGAGCATAAATTAAAAATTTGACTATCTAATATGGAAAATCAATCCTTATTCAAGAAAAAGTTCTTAATAATATAAAATCTAAATTTTGTTCCAAATTTTACCATAATATTTTAAAACACATTTTAGGAAGTATATTAGAAAAAGGTGGTGAAGCCCAAAGAATAAATTATTTACTTATTTTTCCTGTAAGTATCGAATAATTAAAATTTGAGGAGGATTTTTTCAATGAAAAGGAATTTTAAATCTTTAGTTCTGTCTCTTTTTGTATTGTTTTTTGTTTTTGCCAGCATTTCTGCTTCTTTTGCCCAGCAGACCTATGATGTAGCGGTCTTGCTTCCTGGAGCTGTTGAATTTTTCAGTGTTCAGCGTATAGGAATAGATAAAGCAGCGAAAGATTTTGGCTTAAATATTATCTATGCCGATGCTGAATGGGATGCAGGAAAACAGCTCTCACAGGTAGAAAATTTCATTATTAAAAAAGTCGATGCCATTATGCTCTGTGCTGCAGACAATATAGCCTTATTGCCTGCGGTAAAACAGTGTAATGATGCAAAAATTCCTTTGATTTCTTTTACAAACAGTCTGGGCACCGATCCAGAAGGAAAATACCCCGGAGTTATCTCCTATATCGGTAGAACTGAAATAGGTGCAGGTATTATCCAGGCTGAAATGGCTGAACAGCTATTGGGCGAAGAGGGAGGAAATATTGTACTAATAGAAGGTAGCCCGGGGACTGCTTCACAGAGGATGCGGGAAGAGGGGTTCATGCAGGTTGCCGAAAAGCATCCCAATTGGACTATCGTGGAAAAGAGGCCTATTGAAGGCTGGACCAAAGAGGGAGCACTTGATTTCATGGAGGCGTTTTTACAAAGTGGAAGACCGGTTGATTTAGTTAGCTGCCAGTGGTGGAGTGGGGCGATTGCAGCAGCAATGGCTTTAGAGAATGCTGGAATTACAGATGTACCTGTTACTGGATTAGAATATGCTAAAGAATTGATTCCATACATTAAAGACGGAAGGGTTACCGCCAGTACATATTTCTCTGTAATAGAAGAAGGCTATAAGGCAGTGGAAGTTACTGCAAACTATCTAAAAGGTGAAGAAGTGCCTCAACTGGTAGAAATTAAGCACATCATTGTAACTAAAGACAATGTAGATGAATTTGAACCAGAGATGTAGGAATAAGCTTAATGGATGGGAAACCATTTCCAATTCAAAATACTGAGATAATAGGTTAAAATATGACCAAAAAATGGCTCGGCACCCAAATAATCCTGAATAATGTAAACTACCATGAGCTGGAAAAAAATGATTTTTTGAGGAGAAAGCTGTCCCTGGCAAAGGAGGCTTTAAATCTTGATACCTTAATAATATGGCCAGATAGTGATTATAAGGGTCTCTATTTAACACGGGAGATATGCCAGGAACTCAAAATTAAAACATATCTCTGGTATTCTATTTTAGCTGATATCTCACTTTTTAAAATTAGACTTGAGCAAACAGTGGAAACTTTCCAGGGTTTGCATGGTTATGGAACAAGTGGAAGTTGGGAAAAATTAGGGCAGGGAGAGGAAGATTTTTTCTTTCTCTGCCCTAATGATTCAGGTAATCTGAATAACATATTTCAGCACTTTCAACATATATTAAAATTAGCAGATTTAGATGGCGTCTTTTTAGACCGTATCCGTTTCCCTTCACCTGCCAATGGTCTGGAGACCATCTACACTTGCTTTTGCCCTTATTGTTTGGAAAGTTTTTATAATGATTATGGAGAAGATCTGAATAAATACCGTAATGAAATAAAAAATATTTTTAAGAGGTTTAAAGCGTTAGATATTGATGGTTTGGTTACTTATGAACACCTCTCCCAGATATTTATGCCCGCTAATTTGAAAAAATTTTTTGATTTTCGAAGAAAGAGTATTTACAAAACTACAAAAATGTTTGCTGATAAAGCAAGAGAAAATGGTAAATTAATAGGTCTTGATTTATTTGCTCCATCACTTGCTGCCCTGGTCGGGCAGGATTATAAACTACTGGCAGAGGTATGTGACTGGATTAAACCAATGATTTACTGTCATACTACAGGTCCGGCTGGCCTCCCTTTAGAATTATCATCTCTTTTAAAAGCTCTTATGAATCTTGCTCCCAATTTAGAGGAGGAGCTGTTAATACAGGAAATAAGCCGAATGCTGGGAGTGTGCTTACCGGGAAAGAGAGAGGCCCTTTTAAAAAAAGGTGTTCCTGAGGAGATTATTCGAATGGAAATGCAAAAAGTCAATGACTTTGATTTAAAGAAAAAAATAAAGATATACATAGGTTGGGAAGCAGTACAGATACCGGATATAGCATACATTGACAGCGGAGTTTTAGAAAAATATCTGAGCATAATCTGGCAATTGAACCTGGAAGGTATGGTGATATCCTGGGATTTGTTAAAAATACCTGATGAAAATCTGAAATTGGTAGGTGATTTCTTATTAAAGCAGTAAAAGAGAAGATAGGGACAGATAAAGAGACCGATGACTATCCTTTATTGAAGATTGTAAAATTGAAAAAAGCCTTTCCAGGTGTAATAGCCCTGAATGAGATAGATTTGGAAATCAATAAAGGTGAAGTTCACGCATTGGTAGGCGAGAATGGTGCCGGTAAATCTACTCTTATTAAATTGGTAGTAGGAGCCTATAAAAAGGATTCGGGAGAGATATACTTTGATAATCAGAAGGTGGAATTTACTTCTCCTGCCCAGGCTTTTCAAAGCGGGCTCAGTGTTATTTATCAGGAAAATAGTCTAATACCACAATTAACTGTTATACAGAATATATTTTTAGGAGTAGAGCATTTTACCTCTTTAGGTATACTGGACGAAAAAAAGATTTATGAACAGTATCTTTCTATTACCAAACAACTTGGTTTTGAACTTCCTCCCTTTGAAAAAGTAAGAAACCTGGGGGTAGCAGAACAGAAACTTGTAGAGATACTCAAAGCACTTATCCATAAAGTAAAATTTATTATTATGGATGAACCAACAGCTTCCTTATCAGAAAATGAGGTAGAACATCTTTTTAGAATCATATCTGAGCTCAAATCAAATAAGATAAGCGTGCTGTACATCACTCACCTTTTAGGTGAGGTATTTAAAATTGCCGATAGAATTACAGTGCTGAGAGATGGAAAAAAGATTAACACTGTTCCCATCAAAGATGTAAATCGGGAAAAGGTAGTTACCATGATGGTTGGTGAGAGCTTGAAAAATGCCTATACCTCGGTCTTTACTGAGGTAAAAAAGAGAGAAAAGGTTGTTTTACAGGTGAAGAATCTGAAGAGAAAGCCCAGAGTAAATGGTATTTCCTTTGAACTCTTTGCCGGTGAGGTTTTAGGGATTGCCGGCTTGAGGGGAGCAGGTAAAACAGAATTATCCAGGCTACTTTTTGGGGCTGACAGGCTGGAGGATGGAAGTATAATTATAAATAATAAACCAGTCAGATTCCGCTCACCTTTAGATGCAGTGAACCATGGTGTTTCACTGGTACCAGAAGATAGAAAAAAAGATGCTCTTATCCTGATGCTGGAATTGTACAAAAACATTACCCTTCCTACCCTGGAACAATTTACCAGTAAAGGGGTGATATTATCGGGTAAAGAGATTGCTGCTACCAGAAGGGCTATAGAGAAATTAGATATAAAAACATCAGGCGTAAAACAGATTACCAGATATCTTAGTGGAGGAAATCAGCAGAAGGTAGCAATTTCAAAGTGGTTACAGGCCAATCCGATAGTATTGATTATGGATGAACCAACACAGGGAATTGATGTCAAAGCCAAGCTGGAAATATATAACATCGTACGTAAGCTGGCTGAAACGGGTGTTTGTATTATTTTTATCTCTTCTGAAGTTTCCGAGGTGGTCAAAGTCTCTGATAGGATTATAGTTTTGAGCCAGGGAAAAATTTCAGCTGAATTTAAACATGGTGTCAGCCAGGAAGAGATTATGAGAACAATATTGAAAGAAGAATAAAGCAATTTTCCCTTGAAATAAAAAATTATAAAGTAAAGTAAAAGACAGATAGAGAAGGAATTATGGAAAAAAAGATAAATTTACAGAGATACCTGTATATAATAAATAAAAACGGTATTTTATTTATATTTTTGTTATTATGTATTTTATTATCCATTATTACCCCGGGTTTTCTGTCCTGGGTGAATATTCTCAATGTTCTCAGACAGAGTTCCATCATAGGTATCATGGCTATCGGAACCACCTTTGTCATTATTGGCGGGGGTTTTGATATATCTGTTGGTTCCACATTGGTTTTAACGGCAGCTATGTGTGTGGGTTTACAATATTATATGCACTGGGGTCTTGCCATAGTACTGGTTTTGATAATGGGTGCTCTCATCGGGCTTTTTAACGGATTTTTAGCAGCAAAAATACATATCCCTGCTATCATTGCCACATTGGGTACTATGACTATCATAAGAGGTCTGGCTTATCTATATACCGGGGGTTATCCTCTCTATGTAGAGGCACCTGACTTTGCCTTTATTGGTACCGGTTACCTCGGGCCAATACCATTTCCGGTAATACTGCTCATTATTATGGTAGCCTTCTGGCAATTTATTTTAGAGAGAACCAGATTGGGAAGGTATACCTGTGCTCTGGGAGGAAATAAAGAAGCAGCAAGACTATCCGGAGTGCAGGTCGATTATTACCACATCCTTACCTTTGTAGTAGGGGGTTTAATGGCAGCCATGTCCGGGGTTGTTTATGCTTCCAGGCTTCTATCGGTCACTCCTCTGGCAGGACAGGGCTATGAACTTGACGCCATTGCCTCTACGGTTATCGGCGGAACGAGTGTATCGGGAGGCGAGGGTTCGGTAGTCAGGACCCTGGTAGGAGTGTTATTGCTGACTATTATTGCCAATGTCTTTAACCTGATGGGTATCCATATCTATGTACAGTATGTGGTGAAAGGAGCCATTATTCTGTCGGCGGTGGGTTTTGACACCTATTCTAAGTTCAGGCAGTAATTCTATTTTAAGGAAAGCAGTAAAAATATTTAACAAATATAAATATATTTTCAAAAAAATATAGTAAGAATTGAATCAGTTATAAGGAATATCTATGAAAAAAAATGCTCTTATTGGCCAATTGGGTGGGCCTACTTCAGTAATTAACTCCAGTCTGTGTGGACTTATTGAAAAGGGGCTTAAATCAGATAAAATTAAACATATACTGGGAATGAGGGATGGAATTATAGGATTTTTGCAGGATAGAATTGTAGACCTGGGAAAAGAAGAGCCATATGCCATAAAGCGCCTATGGCATACGCCATCATCAATTCTTGGCTCCAGCCGCTATATATTAAAAGAGAGAGATTTTCCTCTTATACTGAAAATATTTAAAAAATATGATATCGGTCATCTTTTCCTTATCGGAGGAAACGGAACTATGCAGCTTAACCGGCAAATAGGGCAGTATTGTAAAAAAAATGGTTATGCTATAAATGTAATAGGAATCCCTAAAACCGTAGACAATGATCTCTGTGGGACAGACCATGCCCCGGGCTTCGCCTCTGCAGCAAGATATATCGGCCTCTCTGTACAACAGGCTGGAAGACTGGCACATGATATGCAAAGTGTTGATAAGTATGTCATTTTGCAGACTGTTGGAAGAAATACCGGATGGTTAGCAGCATCTGCAGCATTGGCTAAGAAAAGAGAATCAGATGCACCACATCTTATTTATATACCTGAAAGGCCCTTATCGAAAAAGAAGTTTTTATCAGATGTTAAAAAGTGCATCAAAAAATATGGCTGGGTATCTATTGTTTGTGGGGAGGGAATATTATGGGAAGACAAGAGTTTTGTAGCCAGTCTAAATATAAAGAACGATACTACCGATTTTGAATTTGGTGCTATGGGAGGAGGAAGTGCAGCCCTTAATCTGCATAAATTAATCAGCAAAGAGACTGATTACCGCGGAGAATTTCAGATTACTGAATCTTTATCAATGTGTGCCATTGACCGGGCCAGTAAGGTAGATTTAGAAGAAGCCTATCTTTGTGGTGTAAAGGCAATAGAATTGGCAGAAGAGGATGTTTCGGGGGTAATGGTTTCCATACTTCGAGCCAGTTCCTCTCCCTATCGTATAAAATTGAGTGCCATCTCCCTGGATGAGGTAGCATTAGGAATAAAACCGCTTGATGACAAATATATCAATACCAGAGGTAACTTTGTCACCGATAAATACCTTGATTATATTAAACCCCTGGTCGGAGAGCTTCCTGCTTACAGTGAGTTGAAATATATAAAATTTTAAGAGGTTGTCTTGCTCTGCTATATTATTTACTGGTAAAATTATATATTATGATTTTATAAAGTGATAGGTTAAGCGGTTTGGGGAAAGGGGCACAGATATGAATATTATAAAGGTAAAAAACTATAAAGAACTCAGTATGCAGGCAGCAGGGATAGTTGCTGCTCAAATAAGCAGAAAGAAAAATACAGTTTTGGGTTTACCTACCGGGCAGACACCGTTGGGTATGTATCAGGAATTGATAAAAAGATTTCGTAAAGGAGAGATAGACTTCTCTCAAGTGATTACTTTCAATCTGGATGAATACTATGGACTATCGCCTGAACACCCGCAGAGTTATAATTATTATATGTGGCAGACCTTTTTTAATAATATAAACATCAAAAAAGAAAATGTATTCATACCAGATGGAGTCACAAAAGATGTCCAGAAAGAATGCCGGTATTACGAATCTCTCATTGAAAAAAAAGGTGGTATAGACCTGCAATTTTTAGGAATCGGTGATAATGGTCATATTGGTTTCAATGAACCAGCAATTGCTTTAAATAGCAAGACCCATCTGGTGAATTTGTCTCAGGCTACTATAGAAGCCAATTCCAGGTTTTTTAATGATATTGAAGATGTCCCCAGAAAAGCCCTCACAATGGGTATGGGAACAATCATGAAAGCAAAACAGATTATTCTCTTAGCCAGTGGTATGAAAAAGGCTCCCGCTATAGCAAAGACCATCAATGGAAAAGTCAACACAGAGGTGCCGGCAAGCCTCCTTCAGCTACATCGAGATGTAACCATTATTGTTGATAAAGATGCTGCCAGGGATGTTTGATATCCTCTCATACTTCTCATCTCATCCTCAATGTATATTTAAAAAATTTATTAATTTTAAAATGTTTTAATTGAATACTTTTCTTGACAACCACTCTTTATATTAATTAAGATAAGAAATAAGTGTAAAAAAATAAAGGATTACAGGCTCAATGCTATCAATAAAAAACATTTAAAATAAAAAGGCAGGAGAAGATTAGTATGATTATTTTATCTTTAAATTGTGGCAGCTCCTCAGTAAAATACCAGCTTTACAATTGGACTAATAAGGAGATTATAGCTAAAGGAATTGTAGAAAGGGTGACAGTAGGAAACTCTTTCTGTGTCCATGAAGTCAATCATAAAGAAAAGGTAACCTTAAAACAGGATTGTCCTAGCCACAGGGAAGCTATAAAATTGATTATCGATACCCTTATTCATCCCGAATATGGAGCTATTAAGAAATTGTCTGATATCGCAGCAATTGGTCACAGGGTGGTACATGGTGGTGAAAAGTTCGCCAAATCTGTTCTCATAAACCAGGAAGTGTTGAAAACTTTTAAAGAATTATCGGTATTAGCTCCTTTGCATAATCCTCCAAATATTATGGGTATTGAGGCAGCTATGGAATTATTACCAGATATTCCCCATGCTGCCATAATGGATACTGCATGGCATCAGACTATGCCAGCACATGTATATATGTATGCTGTCCCCTATGAATGGTATGAAAAATATAGAATTAGAAGGTATGGTTTTCATGGCACTTCTTTATTGTATGTTGCCAAAAGGGCAGCAGTTCTATTGAATAAAGATCCTTTTCAATGCAATCTTATAAGCTGCCATATTGGAAATGGGGTAAGCATAAATGCCGTTAAAAACGGATTGTCCTATGATACCAGTATGGGGTTTACTCCTTTGGAGGGAGCTATTATGGGCACCAGGGCAGGAGACCATGATGCTGCTTTAGACTTCTATGTGATGCAAAAAGAATCTTTATCTCCCCAGGAGATTGACAGTATTTTGAACAAGAAAAGTGGAATATTAGGAATTACCGGGAAGTATACAGATAGAAGAGATGTAGTAAAAGCTGCTAATAATGGAGAAGAGAGAGCAATGCTTGCCGTAGAAATGGAAGTCTACAGGTTAAAAAAATATATTGGCGCCTATGCAGCCGCGTTGGGTCGACTGGATGCCCTAATTTTTACTGCAGGTGTTGGTGAAATGAGCACCACGACTCGTAGTAAAATATTAGAAGGCTTAGAATTGTTTGGAATTAGATATGATTCCAAAAAGAATAGTGTAGCAAGAACAAGAAATAAAGAATCCGATATTTCAGCACCAGACTCAAAGGTTAAAATATTTGTTATTCCTACTGATGAAGAATTAGTCTTTGTGGAAGATGTAGTTGCATTAATTGAGGGCCGCTACGATATTCATACTAATTTTAAATATACTTTTCAAGAAAAAGACTATAAGAATTTGATGAGAGAAAGAGCATATAAAAAGGAACAAGAAGAATTATCATAAAAAATTAATTTTTGTGTCAGGTATAACTTTTGTCGCTATTTATCAGCCCCGGATAATGTTTACAAAAATAATTAAAATTCATAGTAAATTGAGGAGAAGATAGATGAAAGCAATTATACTATGCGCAGGTAAGGGAACCCGTTTGAGACCCTTGACTCATACCAGTGCCAAACATTTAATACCCTTAGCCAATAAACCTGCTTTAGAATATGGTATTGAAAAGATTATCGAATGCGGCATTGAGGAGGTTGGCATCATAATAGGAGAAGAGACTGGCGAAGATATCAAAATGGCAATCGGTGATGGAAAGAGGTGGGGAATTAAAATAGATTATATTTTACAATCAGAACCACTCGGGCTGGCACATGCCGTAAAAATTGCGCGCCCATTCCTTAGAGATGAAACATTCCTGATGTTTTTAGGTGACAACCTGTTAAAAAACGGTGTCAGTCTATACCGTCACAAATTTGAAAAAAATAAACCCCAGGCTTTTATATTATTAACAAAAGTAGAAAATCCGGAACAATTTGGTGTAGCAGAGATTAAAGATAATAAAGTAATTCGCCTGGTAGAAAAACCTAAAATACCTGAGAGTGATCTGGCATTGATTGGTGTTTATTTTTTTGACAGGACTATACACCAGGCTATTGACAGTATTAAACCTTCAGCAAGAGGTGAATTAGAAATAACAGATGCCATTCAGTGGCTGGTGGACAATCAATATAATGTTGAAGCAACAATAATCGATGGCTGGTGGAAAGATACCGGGAAGCCTGAAGATATTCTTGAAGCAAATAGATTAATACTGGAAGATATTATTAAAGATTTAGAGGAAGCCAGAGTCGACAGTAAATCGAAGATATTTGGCAGAGTAAATTTAGCCAAAAATGTTGAAATTATTAACTCAACCATAATGGGACCGGTCGTTATTGGTGAAGGTGCCAGAATAATTAATTCTTACATTGGTCCCTTTACCTCATTGTCCGACGGAGTTGAAGTAGAGAATAGCGAAATCGAATACAGCATTGTTATGTCAAATACCCAGATAAAAAATATTAAACATCGTATGCAAAATTGCCTTATTGGAAAAGATGTCTCTATTTATCGTTCCAATGATATGCCTGTAGTTTATGGATTTATATTAGCAGATGATAGCAGAGTACGTTTAATTTAAAAAGATATACCTATTCGCCCATAAAAACGAGAAGGCAGAGGCTCTGTGATTGCCTTCCCTATTCCCAGGGATAGTATTAATTGTTCTGTATACCTGGGCTTAAATACAAAATCGAGCTCTGCACCGATAGACATATTTATATCTTTTTGTTCAGGGAATATTGTCTTATCCCAGGCATGTCCTGTATCACAGAATAATTTTCCAGAAACTTGCTCTAAAAAAATAGAAGCCCATCTAAATCCAACCTTTTTCTCTACCATTTTTAAAGGAAACCGATATTCCAGAGAAGTGAGAAATAGATGATTACCGATAAAAGATGAGTCTGGAAATCCTCTCAAAGAGAAATAAGTAGTATTTGTTGTGCTAAGTCCTTGTTCAGACAGATTACCTCCAAGATTGTACTTTGCGCCATCATGTAACTCATCTGAGACAAAACCAGCTACCAGCCGCAATGCTAAAACATGGTTTTT
>JAQVGY010000127.1 GCA_028696495.1 Atribacterota bacterium | reverse complement strand
ACCCTTAATGCTACATTTGCTTTAGACTTAATGGTGATAAGGGGTGGGAATGATTTAACAGTGGGAATAAGCGGGTTGGCAGGATTCATCGCACTGGCTATTGCCAATTTAGGACTTTTTATCTATGACCATTATTTTGCCACAGAAAAAATTATGACCGGCAATCCAATTGAAATATAAAAAATCAGGATTGAGCCAGAGGGTTTAAATATTTTATTATTTGAATTTCTGGCTCAATCCTATACTTCTACAATTGATTTAACAAGGGCCATATGGCGGTGGTTCTTTGCTTTCGCGTCTTTCTTTTGATTTGTTCAAATATTTTTCCGGGTCTTCTTCAAAATCCAGCACACACCCTGGTGCACAAAAATAATATGTTTTGCCCTTGTATTCACTCTTATACTTGCAGGTCTTTTCATCAATTTCCATACCACAAACCGGATCAACAGCCATCTTCTTCACCTCCTATCAATTTTTCCTTTTTTTCTCATGCTTCAAAATGCTTTTTCTTATACTTATCCAGCAGGTCGATAATTTCTTCTTTGCAATCAGCACATACCGTTCCTGCTTTGGTCTTTTCCTGAATATCTAAAAAAGAACGGGCACCATCCAACACCGCCTCTTCTATCTCATGGTCGGTAACATTCATACAATGGCATACTACCCGCGCCTCTTCTTTTTTAACCTTATCTTCCATCCCATTTCTACTGTAATAATCATTGATGGCTGCCTTCAGGGCTTTGTCACCCAAAACCGAGCAATGCACCTTGTGTACTGGCAAGCCCCCCAGCTCTTTAGCTATATCTTTGGGTGAGATATTATAGGCATCTTCTAAGGTCATTCCGATAACCATCTCAGATAGAATGGAAGTGCTGGCAATGGCGCTGGCACAACCATAGGTCTTCCACTTACAATCGGTGATAATGCCCTTTTCTTTATCCACTTTGATGACTATTAGCATCTCGTCTCCGCATTTCATATTACCCACAATCCCCTTGCCATCATCCTGATAAGACTCCTCATCTTCCAGAACATTACGTGGATTTATAAAATGTTCTTTTAATTTCTCCGAATAAGCCCAGTCTATTTTGGCGTTCATATTATTTTATTCCTCCCACACTACCCATGCTTACTGTAGACATATCTCTTATCTTCTTTATAATTCCTGGCAATACATCAAGCATATAATCAATATCTTCTTCGCTGGTTTCTCTGCCCATACTAATTCTGATTGAACCATGTGCGTTTTCTATTGGAATACCTGTTGACAGTAATACATGCGAGGGGTCCAGCGAGCCCGAAGCACAGGCAGAGCCGGTAGAAACTGCTATACCCTCTAAATCTAAATAGAGCAGTATTGATTCACCCTCCGCACCAGGGAAAGAGACATTCAGGGTATTAGCCAGAGAATCCTCGGGGTGTCCATTAAAGTAAATATGTTCAATCCTGTTTTTCAATCCTTCTCTTAATTTTTCTTTATATTTTAACAGCCTGTCATGTTCGGCAGTCATCTCTTCCTTGCGCAGCTGTACAGCTTTGCCAAAACCCACTATACCGAGGGTGTTTTCTGTACCAGCCCGGCGACCGCCTTCCTGATGACCTCCCCTTATGAGAGGACAAAATGGTGTATCTCTGTGTATATATAATGCACCAATCCCTTTGGGACCATAAATTTTATGGGCAGACATAGTCAAAAAGTCCACTCCCAAATCATTAACATCTATAGGAATCTTGCCCACTGCCTGAACAGCGTCGGTATGAAACAGACTTCCATATTGATGAACAATCTCCGAAATCTTCTTGATATCCTGAATAGTACCTATTTCGTTATTGGCAGTCATAATGGATACCAGTGCCGGTCCTTTCTTTAGCTCCTGTTCCAGCTCATCCATTTTAATCTTTCCATATTTATCTACGCTGATATATTTTACCTCTATACTCCTGTCTGAGAGACATTTTACAGTCTCCATCACACAGGGGTGCTCAATAACTGAGGTAATCACTTTGTTGTATTTACCTGCCCCGGAAAAACTGCACTGTCTGGCAGGACAGGCTAAGATTGAAAGAACGGTGTTGTTTGCTTCAGACCCTGAACCGGTAAAAATAATCTCCTCAGGACTGCTGCCGATAAAGGAAGCCACAGACTCTCTGGCTTCTTTCATCATCACTTTAGCTGCCTGTCCGAATTGATGCATACTGGAAGGGTTGCCGAACACCTCCATAGCTTTAACTAATTCCTTTTTTACCTCAGGATGCAAGGGAGTAGTTGCATTATTATCCATATACACATTTCGCAGAACCATATTGACTATTCTCCTCAATACTATTTATATTATTTAAGATTATTAAAAATCTATTTAAAATCTATTATTTTAATAACTGTTTCTCACAGATTTCACTTCTCTCCAGCTCTTCCTTTAATTCTCTGGAATCTATTCCCAATAAATCCTCTAAAGAAACCGAATCCAGTGTCTCATAAATTTTTTCATAGAGGTTCTCCCAGATATCACGAACCGAACAGTCATCAGCCCTGGAACAGATAGAAGG
>JAQVGY010000126.1 GCA_028696495.1 Atribacterota bacterium | reverse complement strand
ACATTGAGCCTGGCTCTAAATATCGGGTTACCTTTTTCATCTATCTTAATATCAAGTTTATTTACCTCTGCAATTCTTATATCCTGTATAGTCTTTGCAGCGGTATCCAGTGCAGTTTTAGCTGCATCTTCCCATGAGCTTTCACTGGTTCCTACAATTTCAATTATTTTGTAAACACTGTCCATTATTGACCTCCTTTTATTTTATTTATTTAGAAAACCTTATCTAATAATAATTCGATATTTCTCTCTATTATCTAACAGGGCAAACACCATTGGAACAGGATTCATCACCGGGATCAAAGGTTAACTCTTCTTTCTCATATTTCGAAATAAGGGATGGAATAAAATGAACCATCTCTTTTACTCTCTTCTCATATTCTTCTTTGCTTATCTCTTCATAGGGCATTTGTGCATAAAAACTATCATCCAAAGAAACAAAACTGACCGCCACCACATCATCCCAGTTATTCCATAGCCATTCCTCTACTTCCTCCCATTCATTATTTCTAACATGAACGGTGATAGAAGTATTGTGATCTGAATACTCTCTTTGAAAAGCCTTGTAATTTTCTAATTGCTCGATAGCTGAAACATCATTCTTTGTTTTTCCCGGTGGAGCGCTACAGGGAAAAGAGATTACCTTTGTTCGGCAATTCTCCTCAGTCTGACCATTTTCCGGCCTTATATCATAACCGAGTTCTTCACATACTTTAAGCAGAGGGTCAGAAGCATTAATACGCACTCTTCTAATATAATAGGGTGCATGGGAGTAATGGATGCCACTTGAAACGGTTGGCATCTGGGTAACTGTCCCCTCCGGTTTAACAGTAGTAACCAGAAGAGGAGGGTTTACTCCCAATTTTTTAGCATATGAATCTGCTTCTTGATGAGCCACATCTCTCAGCTTTTTTCGTAAACGAGATTGTTCCTCAGCAGACATATTTGTAGCATTTACCATATCCTGCCAGCCTGTTAAACTGCAACCAACCAGTCTATCTCTTTTATGTTTGATATCCCATTCGTCTAATTCCAAATCTAAAAAAGTCATTCTGAAAGCAGCACGAACCGAGAAACACTGTGCTTCAAAAAGTCTTTTCTCATCCAATTTTTCTTCTCTTACAAAACCCATTACGTTTACAGTAGTGAGATTACACATCTGTTCTCTGTCAAGCAATACCTCCATACAGGGGTTGGCTCCCTCCAGGTTTGGCCTCCTGCGGGCAGCAGCTTCTGCGTTCATAAAACCCGGTTCCCCGCTGTATCGCATCTGTTTGACATGCCAGGAAAGTTTTTCTCGAGAAGGCTTGGAAGTATAAAAAATGCTATTATTACTCATTTCACGGTAATCAATTTCATGGTTTTTTACCCATTTGCCATCAATCTGCTCATAAAGGTTATTCTTGGCATTTAAGATATCCTGGTCATCAGGGTCAAACAATACCACTTCACTGGTTCTTCTTACTCCGCCTACCACTACATTCTGACCGATGATATTGGCAATATCCATACAATCAACCGGTTTTAACTTTTTATGCAGTCCGAAACAGTTATTCTTGATAATTTTATCTATTTTGGAAAACATTCTTTCCAGGCTCTCATATCCCGAGGCAGTCCCTCCAAAAGTCTTTAGTCTCTCACCTTTTGGTCTTACATGGTCATAATTAAAAATGATAGTATTAATCTGTCTGAATTCTTTACGGGATAATATATTCAAATAGAGTTCTAAAGCCTGCACCCATCCTTCTTTGCTATCACCAATGATGATATGTGCAGCACCTTTCTGGTATTCAACACTGGTCAAATCTTCCCTTTCTTCTTTGGGAATAGGCGAATAAGATTCATGGATTATTTTAACATTGGTCCTTATTTTAGGAAGCTTATATATATCTGTTTTTAATATTCTCACTCCCACGCCGGCACCAATCATTAGAAGATAAAATAGATCCCGAAAAGCACTGAATCTGTCCAGTACCGTAAAGCTGCAATTAAAATTAGACATGGGGTATTTCAGGCTAACCTCGGTTCCGCCGGTCCACAATGTTCTGCCTGCCAAAAATTGCCGCAGATGGTATATATTATCATAGAGAGTTTCTGCTTCCTTCTGCGAAGTTTTAACCAGGTTACAGTTAAATTCCACTGCTCTTCTAACAGTCTCCCACCAGTACTCCCTCCTCTTCTCCATAGGAAGCCATCTGGAATAGGTACGATAATAGACAAACTGCCCCAGCTGTGTGGGGAAAGGATTGGGCAAGTGTTTATACTTACTTATGAAGTCATCAGTCAATAATTTATCATTTTCCCTTTCTATTTCACGCAGTTTATCACGCTGCTGGCGGTACAGGATATAGACTTTTGCGACATCTTTTCTCTCACTGTTCATCAATTCCGTCTCCACCCTCTCCTGGATATCAGCAACTGTTACACTTTCATAACTTTTCTCTAAATCATCTTCTATCTTTTGAGCAATGCCCATAGAGAGCTGTTCATCTACTCCCTGTATTGTTTCCCTCATAGCCTGTATAATGGCATCAGCAATTTTTTTATGGTCAAAATATTGTA
>JAQVGY010000125.1 GCA_028696495.1 Atribacterota bacterium | reverse complement strand
AAAAATACATCAGATAAATCATAGGGAACTTCCAGGTAATGGTCTGAAAATGAATTATTTTGTTCAGGATCCAGCACTTCCAGTAATGCACTAGCCGGGTCTCCCATATTGGATGCCAGTAGTTTATCCACCTCATCCAATATAAATACAGGATTGTTGGTTCCTGCTTTTTTGATTCCCTGAATAATTCTACCCGGAAGTGCAGCAACATAAGTTCTCCTATGTCCTCTTATCTCCGCTTCATCCCTTACGCCTCCCAGGCTTATTCTTACATATTCTCTCTGAAGCGCTTTTGCAATACTTTTCCCTAAACTGGTCTTCCCCGTTCCCGGAGGACCAACCAGAAGCAGGATAGAACCTTGCTGGTTATTCTTGAGCTTCATCACAGTTAAATGTTGAATAATTCTTTCCTTCACCTTCTCCAGGCCGCAATGGTCTCTTTCCAAAATCTTTTTAGCTTCTTTAATATCCACTTCTTTAGCACTGCTTTTCCCCCAGGGGAGTGAAGTCAGTAAATCCAGATAATTTCTGATTACGTTTGTCTCAACGCTATTTGGCCCTTGATTTTCTAATTTATTATTTTCTTCCAGAGCGATTTCTTTCACATATTCAGGCATTTTGGATTCATTGATTAGAGTCAGATAATCCTTCTTTTTATTTCCAGGCTGTTCTCCTTCGTTTAGCTCCTCCTGTATTGCTTTTAACTGTTCTCTCAGCATTTTTTCCCGATATTGTTTATTCACTTCACCGGATAGCTTTGCATTGATCTCCATCTGGAATTTTATATTTTCCTTTTGCTTTATGAGAATATCAAGAAAAACCAAACATTTTTTTCTTCTGGATCTAATTTCAAATAGCTCCTGTTTTTCAGAAGCAGATATGTTAATGAACTGCATTAAATAACTTATGATTTTTTCTAAATCATTTATATTATTAATATATTCAATGTAACTTTCAGCACCAATGAAACCTTTGCTGATTTCAGCTGAAAGCGTCTTAATATATTCAAGCATCTGGGTTTGCAAATTCTTATCTAAATCTTCAATATCAGGGCTAATATCATATTCACCGATATAATAATTCTGCTCCTTAGTTATATTTTTAATCTCTACTCTGTCCAATACTTCTAAATTCATATCACTGGTCAATTTTGAATCGACTACCTTCTCGATTTTTACCAGACTTCCAACAGTGTATAAATCATTTTCCCGGTAATTTTCCAGATTGCATCCATCTTTTAAAAGAAGTACAATGGCATAACCATTATCCTCTTTGATCCTTGGATATATTGTATCAGATAGTTTTCTGCTAATCCTGATAGTGCTTTTTATCCCTTTAAACAACACGTGTCCGGGAATTGCTATAAATACTAATTTATCGGTTATATTATTGGTATTATTGGCATTCATTTATCTTACCTCACTTCTTTAACTGAATTGCTTTATGCGCCCAATATCTATATCTTTAATCTTTCAAAAATCACAAAATAGAGAATAAAATTATATATTGTTAGTTATACTTTACCTAACTATTAGTTTAAAAAAATACTTTTAAAGTATTTTTAAAAGTATTTCTATCAATAAATTAATATCTTCCTTGCTTAGACGACTTTCCACTTTTTTGGCAAAATTATCATCGGTAATTTGCTCTAATCTAGCAATTATTTTACCTTTTTCAGTAAGAAAAAGATAATACACTCTAGCATCTTGACTACATTGTTCTTTTTGGACGCAATCTAATCGAATAAACTTTTTAACCATTTCAGTGACAGTTGGTTTTGACAAACCCAGTTCCTCAGCTAATTGACTGATGGTAGTATTTTCCCGTTTATCAAATTTTTTTAAGTATTCAATCTGTTTTAAGGTTAGCTCTGGAATTTTATGTTTATTCATTAAATTATATCTGCATTCTGTCCTGATGAACAGGACACGGTTAAATACACTGAAAAGGGTATGGTGTTCTTTCAAAATGTCACCTCAATAGTTAGTTAGATATTCCCTAACATTCTCTCATAATCAGCATTCTTTGTCAATAGGTTATGTCTAAGTATCAACCAAATGACATTCCTTTGGCAGGCACAGGCTTTGATAAACACTATTTATTTTACATATTCATCACTTATTAACAGATCTGAAATAATATCGGTGGGAATTTCAAATTCCACTACGCCCATATATCCCGGGGCAACCTCGTATTTATCAAATACAATTACCAGTTTATAGTTTTCATTAATATAAAATTTTTGTTCTTTAGATATTTTTTCAAATAATCCAAAGAAATCACTTTCTTCAATTCCTTCTACCCAATAATGCAGACCTTCATCTAACCTTACCTGCTCCAGCATCTGTTCTTTAATGTTTTCGCTTATAACATCTATATAATCTTCATTTTTAAACAAACCTGGAAGTGTAAGTAATATCTCTTTCTCTTTATCAATGTTATCATATTTTGTGACAGTAGATGAAGAAGCTGCCACATTGACAACATATCGTTCTATGGAAAGGATTTTATCTGTGTCAGTTTTAATTATATATCCACTGCTGATACCTAAATGAGCTTCCATCCCCTGTG
>JAQVGY010000124.1 GCA_028696495.1 Atribacterota bacterium | reverse complement strand
TCTTAGTCATATCCAGGGCTACCTCCATCTCCTCTCCTACCTTCTTTCTGGTTCTGCTGTCCAGTTTGGCAACTATCTGGTTTTTACCAGAAATCAAGTAGAACAGGACTTCGTCTCCCAGTGGCTCAATAAGCTCAATTTTTGCCTTTATTGTATTATCTTGAGAGGCCTCCGGATAAAACTCAATATCATGAAAATCTTCAGGCCGCACACCGAAGGTAGCTTTTTTACCATCATATGAGGAGATAGCCTGATGAAATTGGAGAGGTAGTTTTACTTGAAAACTATCAGTATCTATGAGATAAGAAGAATCCTTCTTGTTAATAGTACCGGGAAAGAAGTTCATAGCGGGGGACCCGATAAATCCTGCTACAAACTGATTTCCTGGTGATTGATAGACACCTAAGGGGGGACCGGCCTGTTGCAGCCTTCCTTCATTGAGTATAAAGATACGGGAAGCCATAGTCATAGCCTCTATCTGGTCATGGGTAACGTAGATGATGGTCGCCTCCAGACGATTATGGAGCTTGGATATCTCTCCACGCATGGCCACACGAAGTTTGGCATCCAGGTTAGATAGTGGCTCATCGAAGAGAAAGACCTTGGGCTTGCGCACTATGGCACGACCTAAGGCTACACGCTGACGCTGGCCACCGGAGAGTTCTTTGGGACGCCGTTTGAGCAGTTTTTCTATACCAAGAATAGCTGCTGCCTCATGCACCCGCTCATCTATCTCGGCTCTGGGATATTTACGCAGCTTTAAGCCAAAGGCCATATTGTTGTAGACATCCATATGTGGGTAGAGGGCATAGCTTTGGAAGACCATGGCAATATCGCGGTCTTTGGGGGGGATATCGTTAACCATCCTATCTCCAATGTATATCTCACCAGAGGTTACCTCTTCCAGTCCTGCTATGGCACGTAAAGTGGTGCTTTTACCACAACCGGAAGGTCCTACTAATACAGCAAATTCCTTATCTTCAATGTCAATACTTATATTATCAACAGCTACAACATCTTTAAATTTTTTGGTAACATTCTTTAGGATTACTCTGGCCATATAGAAAGCCTCCTTAAAACAGATAAATATGAATTTTATTATTGCTTTTATTTGTCTTTATCAAGCTGTTATTGTCATATTGTTATTCTAAGATGACTGTTAATTAAAATCAAACATAATTCCAAAATAAAGCAGCTGCTCCAATTACTCCTGCGTAATCTCCTAATTTGCCAAAGACAATTTTTAGATCTGGTAAATGTGAGCTCATTGCCCTTTTGTAGATGATTTCCTTTAAAGGATTAAGCAATTTATCACCTTCGTTCGCTAACCCGCCAACAAGGACAATCATTTCCGGATTTAAAATATTTATAACAGTGGCAATCCCGATACCCAGATATTCAATTGCCTCTTCCACTATATCTTTAACCACCTCATTCCCTTCGCGAGCCATTTTAAAAATCTGTACTAAACTTATGTCATCTAAATCGGAGATAAAGGGAGGGGTCTGATTATCAGCTTTAAGCTTATTTATCTTACTGTAAAGCCTGTTTTTAATACCAGCAGCCGAGGAATAAGCCTCCAGGCAGCCATAGTTGCCACAATTGCAACGTGGTCCCTCTTTATTGACAATGATATGGCCTATTTCTCCTGCAAGGTTATTTTTACCATGGTAGATTTTTCCACTCAGGATTAGCCCCGCTCCAATACCAGTACCCATAGCAAGACAGACCATATCATCAATTCCCCGGGCAACACCAAAAGTTTTTTCCCCCCAGGCAGCAACGTTAGCATCATTTTCCATAATTACCGGTATTTGGAATTCATCTTTAACAATATTTGCCAGAGGGACTTCTTTCCATCCCGGTAAATTAGGTGCACAATGGATAACCCCCTCTTTGTAATCTACAGGACCGGGAGCTCCTATTCCAATTCCTGAAATTTTATTAATTCGTAAATCCTTTTGTTCTATTACCTGGTAAATGCCCTGTTTTATTCTATTAATGGTTGATTCCTGACCCTGCTCAGCATGTGTGGGTATTTTTATATATTTTTCAATTTCACCATTTTTTTTAACTAAAGCGATGCCAATCTTGGACCCACCCAGATCTACGCCAATAGCTAATTCATCTTCTGTTTCAAAATGATTTTCTAACTTGCTCATCTTCCTTTAGTTCTCCTCCGACAATCAAATAACTTGGTATATCGTAAAATTTGATCGTTAGTTATAAAAGTTTTTGGTTTATAGCTTCTGGTTTTTGGTCAAAATACAAGGAACAAGAAAACTTCTCTTTTTTAATATATTTTTTGTTAATCTTCACCTATACTCATTACTTATCATTAATCACTGTTTTCTGCGGGCAGCAGAGTATGAGATTGCCGCGTCGCTTCGCTTCTCGCAATGACAAAAAGAGAAAAAGCTTCCTTTATTTTTTACTAAAAACTAATAACCATCAACTATAGACTATAAACTATAAACTTAGAACTAAGAACTTTACTATTAAAACTAACAACTAAATACCAACGACCAACGACTATTATAAACTTTATTATCCTTTTACAGAACCAGCTAAAATTCCTCTTACGAAATATCGTTG
>JAQVGY010000123.1 GCA_028696495.1 Atribacterota bacterium | reverse complement strand
GAGGTGGAAGAAGAACTCAAAACCTCCATACCGGTAATGATGGATATTCCCGGACCCAAAATTAGAATTGGAAAGATAGAAAATGGACCCATTCTCTTAAAGAAGGGTCAAACTATACGGCTGACTACCCGAGACATTATAGGAGATGAATCGATAATCCCCGTTGAATATAAAGGTTTGCTTCAGAGTGTCAGAGTAGATAGTCTGATTTACCTCTATGATGGTTTTATTCAATTGGTCGTTACAGATATCTCTAAGGATGATGATGAGGTAACCTGTCGGGTTTTAATAGGTGGTAAAATAGATTCACATAAAGGATTAAATCTACCCAGGGCGAAGGTATTACTGGAACCAGTTAGTGAACAGGATTTAGAATTAATATCCTTTGGACTGGAGGAAGGGGTCAACATTTTTGGTATTTCCTTTGTGGAGAAAGCCGAGGATATAATTAAGGTAAAAGAATTTGCCCGGCAAAAAGGTAAAGAAATTTTTACAGTTGCTAAAATTGAACGAGAAGAGGCATTGAAAAATATTCAAGAAATTTTATCGGTGACAGATGCTGTCATGGTTGCCAGGGGTGATTTAGGTGTTCAGGTAAATATTGAAGAGATACCGGTTATACAAAAAAATCTTATTAGACAGGCTAATCAAATGAGCAGGCCGGTGATAACAGCAACCCAGATGCTGGTCTCCATGACTGAAAATATTCGTCCAACCCGTTCTGAGGTAACCGATGTAGCCAATGCCATATTAGATGGAACAGATGCTACTATGCTCTCAGAGGAGACTGCGGTGGGTAAATATCCGGTAGAGGCAGCAAAAATGATGAGCGATATTGCTGTTTCAACTGAAAAAAGCCATCATGGTTCCCGTATACGTTCTTCTTGCTATGATGATTTAAGTTCTGCCTTTCAGAGGGAGAAACCATCTGTAGAGGATGTTATTTCATTACATACTTTGGATAGCAGTCAGATATTTGAGGCAAAATATATAGTGACACCTACTGAAACGGGAAATACAACCAGAAGGATTTCTCGTTTGAAACCATATTGCTGGATACTTGCTTTTACTACCAAACCTGAAATTGCCCGTTTCCTTACCTTTTCTTATGGTGTTCTTCCTTTTCTAATTCCCAGGGCAAGATTTGATTGGTTTGGAAACATTATGGATTTCCTTAAAGAGAAACGCTTAGTGGAAAAGAATGATTATGTAATTTTGACTGAGGGTACGATTAGGAAAAAGGTGGGGGGAACCGATTCTCTTAGAATTATTCAGGTTGATTAGCATTTTGGTAATGACTTATTTACCTACCATTGTTTTCTATAATGTTATAAAATAAAAAATAGATTAACCTTAACAAATTAAAAAGCTGCCGGAGCACATGAAAATCTAAAATAAGGGTAATAATGGATAAGCTTCAGCAAACTCAAAAATCAAATAAAGGAAAAATCATAGCCATTCGAGGAAGTGTTTTAGATATTCAGTTTTTAAAGAAGCTTCCCGAAATCAATAATTTATTACAGTGTGGACAGGTATTTATTGAAACTATCCTACACCTGGATGATAAGACTATAAGAGGTATTGCCCTGACCTCTACCCAGGGGTTAAAGAGGGGAGATGAGGTCATTGACTATAACAGCCCCTTGAGTGTACCACTTGGTGATAAACTGCTGGGCAGGATTTTCAATATATTTGGGGATACTATCGATGAAGGAGAAAGACTTGATATTCCTCTATCTCAAAAAAGGGCAATCTATAGTAAATCAGTTCCTTTAGCAGAACGTTCTACCAAAATTGGTGTTTTTGAAACAGGCATAAAGGCTATCGATGTCCTTGCCCCATTGGGACGAGGAGATAAAGCGGGGTTATTTGGTGGTGCAGGAGTGGGCAAAACAGTACTTATCATGGAGATGATACATAATATGGCAGTGGGTTACCAGGGAGTCAGCCTCTTTTGTGGTATAGGAGAGCGTTCCCGGGAGGGTGAGGAACTTTATCGAGAGATGAAAGATGCCGGTGTTCTCAGCAGGGCTGTGATGATTTTTGCCCAGATGAATGAACAGCCGGGTGCTCGTTTTCGAGTCGGTCATGCAGCCCTTACCATAGCTGAATATTTCCGTGATGAGCAAAAACAGGATGTTCTTTTGCTGGTTGATAATATATACCGGTTTGTTCAGGCTGGCTCAGAGGTGTCCGGATTATTAGGTGAATTGCCTTCCAGGGTAGGTTATCAGCCTACCTTAGCCAGTGAGATTGCAGATTTGGAAGAACGTATCAGTAGCTCTACAACCGGCTCCATCACCTCCATTCAGGCTGTTTATGTGCCTGCTGATGATTTTACAGATCCTGCTGCGGTACATACCTTCAGCCATTTATCTGCATCTATAGTACTTTCCAGGCAGAGAGCCAGTCAGGGCTTATACCCGGCAGTAGACCCGCTCAAATCAAATTCCAGCATACTTACTACTACAGTCGTTGGGAAAAGGCATTATAGTATCGCACACCAGATAAAACAGACCCTCTCCGAGTATGAAGAATTGAAAGATATCATTGCCATGTTGGGGTTGGAGGAATTATCCAAAGAAGACCAGAATATAGTGAATAG
>JAQVGY010000122.1 GCA_028696495.1 Atribacterota bacterium | reverse complement strand
TTGGTTCCTTTGCTCTTTTCAGTTCCCACAGAGGCAAAATTGTCAGCCCCGTAAAGAATAATATAGGGCACATTAGCCAGAGTTTCCACATTGTTTAAAACAGTAGGAGAATCAAATAATCCTTTATTTGCCGGGAAAGGTGGCCTTGGTCTGGGCTCACCTCTTTTACCTTCAATAGAGTGCATTAGAGCAGTCTCTTCACCGCAGACAAAGGCACCTGCTCCCAATCTAATTTCTACATCGAAATCAAAACCGGTTCCCAGTATATTCTTACCCAGTAAATTATGTTTCTTCATTTCATCAATAGCTATCCTTAACCTTTCAATAGCTAATGGATATTCTGCCCTTACATAGATATATCCCTGGCTGGCACCAATCGCATAACCACCTATCATCATAGCTTCTAATACACTGTAGGAATCCCCTTCCAGCATACTACGGTCCATAAATGCACCCGGGTCTCCCTCATCTGCATTACATAAAATGTATTTTGGTGTACCGGATGCTTTTGCAGCAAATTCCCATTTTAATCCGGTTGGGAAACCAGCACCACCTCTGCCTCTTAATCCTGATTTTTTGATCTCATCAATAACTTCCTGTGGTGTCATCTCTGTTAATGCCTTGGCTAAAGCCATAAAGCCATCGGCACCTATATAATCATCTATGGTGTTAACATCGATAATTCCACAGTTTCTACGAGCAATTTTCCTCTGTAGTTTAAAGAAATCAATATCTTCCATCATAGCCACTAATTCTTCTGTTTTTGGCTTTTTATAAAAAAGCCGTTGTACTACTCTTCCTTTTAAAATATGCTCCTGTACGATTTCCCGGGCATCTTCTGGTTTTAATTGCTGGTAAAACACCCCATCAGGGTAGACTACCATGATGGGTCCCAGTTCACAGATACCCATACAACCAGTGTGAATTATTTCTACTTCTTTATCCAGATTAGCCTCTTTTAATGCTTCTTCCAATGCTTCACTCACTCTAGCTGCACCATTAGACATACAGGAAGTTCCATGGCATAAAAGAAGCTGGGTTCTTATATTATTCATAATTAATCTACTCCTTATTTAACCTATTTGTATTTTTCTAATATTGCATCTAATTTGTTGGCAGTCAACCGACCGTGAACATCCTGGTCAACCATAATGACAGGAGCCATTCCACAGGAACCAAAACAACGTTGTTCTCCTAAGGTAAATCTTAAATCTTCTGTTGTTTCTCCCATCTTTACACCTAATTTATCCTGTAAAGCCTCTAAAATCTTTTTAGCACCTCTCACATAACAGGCTGTTCCCATACAAATAGTAATAGTATGCCGGCCTACAGGCTGGGTCTTAAAATAGGAATAAAATGTCACCACTCCAAATACTTCACTGACAGAGATATTCATCTCATCTGCAATGAATCTTTGGACTTCTGAAGGCAAATAACCAAACAAACCCTGTGCTTTGTACAAAATCGGGATTAAATAACCACTTTTTTCTTTATTCTCTCTGATGAAGTCTCCCAGTTGCTGATATTTTTCTTCAACAGTCAATTCCCCATTTTTGATGATAGTCGTTTCATTCATTATTTTTTCCCCTTTGAAAATAGATATTGTTCAACTATTTTATTATTTAAAACGTGTTCATTAAAGATTAACCTTGCTGCTTCTATATCAACATTCCGATAAGTTACCGGTCTTTGGTCTTCTACGTAGATATGAATCATGGGTTCCTGGGCACAAAACCCAAAACAACCTGATGCTGTAACTACAATATCTTCTTTTTTACTGTTTTCAACCAGAGTCACAAATTCATTCATAACCTCTCTGGCACCGGCTGCGATTCCACAGCTGCCCATTCCTACTACAATCCTGACCCGATGTTGCCCTGACCTCAATCGCAAGTCTTGCCTTACCTTCTCTCGCATCATTTTTAGTTCTTCAATATTTTTCATAATTCCTACTCCCCAAACATTATTTTTTAAAATATATTTATATTATATTTATATCCTTAAACTCTTTATGGGATACCTCATGAATGTGTTTTCTTATATTGGTATAGTTTTTTAGCCCCTGCTCTATTTCGTCCCGCAGTTTTTGAAAATCTAAGATTAGCCGCTCAATACCATCTCTTATAACAAATAATCTGACAGTAACTTCCGGCCAGGCAAAGAATATATCTGAAAATGTTCTGGCTAAATCACCCACAGGCTTGGCATCAATATGTGTTAGATACATCTTGAATTGGAGTGCGGTTCCTCCGCTCTCATCTATTCTCTTTATCTTTAAATATCCACCGGTATCTTCTGCAGTCCTTTTTAATAAGGGGAGACCTAATCCCACCCTTCTGGTGGTCCGTGAAGTAACAAAGGGGTCTAATACTTCCTGTCCACTAATTCCTTTTCCATTATCAGATATAAAACAAAAAAAATAGCTTTCAGTATAAGCTATCTTTACAATAACTTCATCTGCTCCGGCATTTACTGAATTTTCTATAATATCAAAAAGATGGTCTGCTAAATCTTTCAATTTCTTATCTTTCTTAAAAAATCTTTTAAGGAATCGAAATCTACTATAATATTATCTTCTACTTCAATATAAAATGTGCCGATATCATCCAGAAAGTGACTGTC
>JAQVGY010000121.1 GCA_028696495.1 Atribacterota bacterium | reverse complement strand
CATAACCACCTTTTTTTCTTTTTTGAAGACGGCAGTCAAATGATTTATAATGATATAAGGCAGTTTGGCAAAATATGGTTAATTAAAGCCAATGAGGAACTGCCTGAAATCAAATCCCTGGGCTGGGAACCTCTGGAAGAAAGTTTTACTTTTCAGGAGTTTGCCGGAATAATTCACAATAAAAAGGGTAATATAAAATCATTGTTAATGAATCAAAAAAATATTGCCGGTATTGGCAATATTTATGCCTGTGAAGTACTCTTTACAGCTGGTATCCATCCTTTGCGTCAGGGGAATTCCTTAACTGATAATGAGTTAAGAAAATTGTACCTTTCTATCAGGAGCACCCTGACCAGAGCAGTACAGGCTAGAGGGATGACTTTGGAAGATGAGTCTTATCGTGATCTAATGGGAGAGCCGGGTAATTATAAAGAGGAAGTTTTGATTTACGGTAAGAGAAAAGGCAATTGCCCTGCTTGTGGCCAGCCTTTATCGGTAATAAGAATCGAAAGTAGAAGCACTTTCCTATGCCCGATATGTCAAAAAAACAAACCGGTAGAATTAAAAAAGAATGGATAATATTAATATAAAAAAAGTAAAATATGGATAAGATTATTTTTTTAGGAACAAGTGCCGGTATGCCAACTCTGAAAAGAAATGTGCCCGCCTTAGCAATGGTTTTTAAACCAGGTGATGAGTTTTGGTTATTCGATTGCGGGGAAGGAACACAGCGTCAGATTCTTCAATCAAACCTTAAACTCTCCAGATTAAGTAATATCTTTATCAGTCACCTGCATGGTGACCACACCTTTGGACTTCCAGGATTGCTTGCAACAAGAGGACTGCTGGGTGTAAAAAAGTCTGTTAATATTTTTGGACCGGTTGGTTTAGATAGCTATCTAAACAACAACATGGACTACACCCGTACCCATATCCCTTATTCCCAGCATTTATTTCCCATTGAAAAGGAGAGGTTCCTTGCCCCCAACCTGCTCTGGGAAAAAGAGAATATTTCTGTCTACTGTGCTGCACTCAACCACAATATTGACAGTTTTGGATTTGCAATTATAAAAAAACATATACAAAAAAATATTTTAATCGATAAATTATTGGATATAAACATTCCACCAGGACCAATTTATAAGAAATTCAAAGAAGATGAAACGGTTGAGCTGGAAGATGGAAGGATACTTAAATCCAGTGATTTTGTAAAAGAAACCATAACAATTAAAAAAGTTTGCTATTGTGGTGATACTACATTCTCTAAAAACGCTGTTTCTCTTTCAGAAGGAGCAGATTTACTTATCCATGAAGCAACTTTTTCTACTCACTGTAAGGAAAAGGCTATCAGGAGTTTTCATTCTACAGTTGGAGATGCAATTGAGGTTGCAAGACTGGCTAAAGTGAAAAAACTGGCTTTAACCCATATCAGCCCACGGTATGATGACCTGGCAAATAGTCCTGAAAAGTACACTGAATTCAGAGAATTAGATGAAAAACTTAGTTCAGATAGCCCGGAAATTATACTGGCAGAGGACCTAATGGAGCTGGAGATATAGCCTTCCTTAGCAAATTTACAAATATATAATGGTAAGACCTTGAATTTTATGATAATTTGAGTTATCTTATTAGAGTATTTGAATTTTAATATACTTTAATCAAAAATATTTTTAAAAATAAAAGATATTCCAAGTAAGATTTTGATATATGGTTTATATTTATTTTGCTGGTTTGCCAGTAAAAAGAAGAAAAAACTATGTTGTATAGGAGGTGAATAGTTTGAAAGCAACAGTTGACCAGGATCTTTGCACTGGATGTGGACTCTGTGAAAGTACCTGTCCAGAGGTTTTTGAATTACAAGATGATGTAGCAGTTGTTATAGTGGATGTTGTTCCCAAAGATGCAGAAGAAGCCTGTAAAGAAGCCGCTGAGGATTGCCCTGTCGAGGCTATTAGTTGTGAATAATATTTACTAAGGAAGAGACTTCGGTCTCTTCCTTATTTAGATTTACCCCAATTTCCCAAGACCCTTCTTTTTCTTCAACCATTAATTTAATCATTGAAATCCTTCCAATAATTTGCCATACCATAATTTTTAAAATATGTGGTCTCCAATAAAAATAAACCTATTATATAATATGAGTGAGCTGACTTTACTGGCTGTTTTGACTATAATAGAAAATTGGGCAAAGACAGAATATATAAGATTTAGTATTATTAAAGAAAAATGTTTGATAAAATATTTAAGAGGAGCATGCTTATGGGGATTAATAAGAAAAAGGCTATTGCTCTTTATTCTGGTGGATTGGATAGCATACTGGCTATTAAATTAATATTAGAACAGGGTATTGAAGTAACAGGAGTCTATTTTAAGACACCTTTTTTAAAAGACCAGCCTGATTGCTGGGGAGAAAAATATCTTAACATTCCTTTGATTTATGAAGATTTGGGTAAAGATTTTAAAGAAATATTGTTTAATCCGAAATATGGTTTTGGGAAAAATAAAAATCCCTGCATTGATTGTCGTATTCTCATGTTTAAAAAGGCTGGGGCACTAATGATTCGAGAAGGCGCCTCTTTTATTATTAGCGGAGAGGTTTTAGGACAGAGACCGATGTCTCAGAG
>JAQVGY010000120.1 GCA_028696495.1 Atribacterota bacterium | reverse complement strand
AGTACTCTTGAACGTTCGCGCCTCTACCTCACTTTGGATAAAAAGTGAGGTAAGCAATATTTGATTGTTATTTAATAACCATTTTAACGATATATTTAGAAAAGTCAAATATATTGGGGGATATTTTGCGAATTTCAGACAAAGTCTACTCTAAATGAATAAATTTCAGTTATGAATTACTCTTTGCTATCCAAATTTTAGTGCCTGTCCTTATTTTTTTAAAAACTCTGGCATCACCTATAATCTTACCAAAAATATTTACGGCACTTGCTGCTCTGATTTCATTACCATAACTGGCAGGCGTTGCCCCAAAGAAGATACAGAATGCCTCACCAGGTGGCCAGTAGGCTAAATCTCCTATTGAGACAACTTCACTGCTATCTTCTTCTAAGGCAATTTTGCTGCCTATTGAAAAATATATCTCATCACCCCAGGTATTGACTCTTCCTTCGATGGGCAACAACTCCCATATCTTTTCTGCTGTCTTACTGTTATTTAGTTCAGCTTCTATCTCAATATTTTCTACCTTTATCAAAATCTTTTTCATTTTAAGATGTCCACTTCTTTTCTATTTTGAATCAATAATTATTTCCTTCCCTATTTACCATCAATTATTGCATGTTCTTTATTATAGAAAAATCTCCCGTTTTTGCTGCTTCAAGGATAGGGGTCATGTATTCATCTATTAAGCCGGCATTAAGAGGGACAGGCATATTTTTCAATTTCATTTCCAATTGAGGTTCTTTGGCAGCCTCTAATGCCTTTTTGATATGCTGTTCGGTAAATCCAGGGATTTCAGCTAAAGTGGTAGGTGCCCCCACACTTTTACTAAAATTTATCAAACCGACAGCAACAGCAATTCCCAAATCTCTTCCTGATAATTTTCTGACATCCTCAGAAATTAGATTATTTTCTTGCAATACAATGCCTATTACCCTAAGTTGTTTTTCAATAGCAGGGGCAAAAAAGACTGTATAATAAGGATTCATAATTCCACAGGCTCTACCATGACTGGCAATATCTACCAGAGAAAAGCTGGTCAGATGTGCACCATTGGTTCCACCAATCATAATAGAAAATCCACCTAAATCAGTTGCCAGGCCCAGTGCCTCTCTGGCTTCTAAATCATCGGGCTCACTTATCGCTCTTTTTATATTCTGTATGATTAATTGTAAGGATGTTGTAGTGATATCTCTGGCTAAAGCAAAATTATCATCACCTATTCCATAAAAAACCTCAATTATATGGGCCATTCCATCCAAAACGCCATCAATTGTTAAATTCTTTGGCATACTACTGGTCAGGGAATAATCGAAAAGGGCTTTATTAGGAATAATAGCCTCATCGACAATTAGTTTTTTTTGCCCTGATACGGGTTCGGTAACATTACTATATTTGGTTAAATGAGCTGCAGAACTGGCAGAGGTTTGGATTGCGATAAATGGTTTTAACTTTTTAGCAAAATTTTGTAAACATTTGGTAACCAGGCCTGTCCCAAAATAATCTTCAATTTCAGGGCTTTGAGGACCAAGAATAGCCAGTACATTGGAAGCCTTAACACAATCGATGGTACTCCCTCCACCCAGAGCAATAAGGACATCAGGCTGGTAATGCAAGATATAGGATTCTACCCGATAAACATCTTCTCGCGGGGTATTAGGCTTGGCACCGGGAGCAACACGATTACCTGCTAAATAAATATCTTTTTCTTTTAAAGATTTGATAACCTGCTCAATGATACTTTCGTGATGAGCCTGATTGGCTACCAACAATGCCCTCTCTCCATATTGTGAAGCAATAGTGCCAATGGAATTCAAGACATGCAAGCCAAATATATAATCATTTCCTTTAAACTGAACTATCAATTTCCGTGCTCTTTCTTTTAACATATTGTTCATTCTCATTTGTTCTCCATAATAAAAAATTAAAAAAATAGTTGAGGTTCTATCAATTTAGATATTGGTCTAATATTATTAAACAGATAGAAAAGCAATATAAATAGCCTTACAGGTTATATTGAATAAAGAAAAATATGACTATTCCTATTAATTGAAAGGTTTAAGAAATTTACCTGGGGAATATCCTAACAATTTTTGGGCAATACGGGCAAATAAATCCGGATTGCCACTGATATAAAATATGTCTTCATTGTTAATAGTAATATCATTATTTAAATCATTTTGGACAAGCCATTCCCTGGCTTCTTTTAATGTGGCTTGGGCCGGGTCCACCAGAACTATATTATGGCCTATCTCCTCTTCCATATATTTTCTTAAAAAAGGATAGTGGGAGCATCCCCAGATAAGTGTATCAATACCATTCCTTATCAATGTTTTTATACATTCTCTCAGCAAGAGTTTAATCTTGTTCTCATTGGTTAAAGACTGTTCTTCCATCTCTCTTATAATCTGACTACTGCAGGCATTGCTGTAGGTAGTTATTGATGGGTCTATATCTTTGATTATTTTTTCATAACTTTTATTACGGATGGTAACCCCTGTGCCAATAATACCAATTTTCTTATTTCTGGTTTTATTTACCGCCTCTTGAGCACCTGGTCGAATTATTCCAATTATTGGAAGGGTATAGCTTTCCTTAACCTTATCCAGAGAGACTGCGGTAGCGGTATTACAGCCCATTACTATCAGTTTTACTT
>JAQVGY010000021.1 GCA_028696495.1 Atribacterota bacterium | reverse complement strand
CAAAGGACAATTTCCCTAACCAATGGCTATTAAATTCAACAATTGTTTTTTCCGGGTCCAGGATTTTAAACACCTGCTCTTTATAAGTTTCTGCATTTTTTTGTACTTCTTCTGGTGTAAGTTGTCTTCTGGTAACAGAACGGCCGCTGGGGTCGCCAATCATTCCAGTAAAATCTCCAATTAAAAAATAAACCTCATGTCCTAAATCTTGAAAATGTCTTAGTTTTCTTAATCCTACTGTATGTCCTAAATGAATATCCGGAGCACTGGGGTCAAAACCCTGTTTAATAACTAATGGTTTTTTTGTTTTTTTAGAATTAATTAATTTTTTTTCTAATTCTTCTTCGGTAATAATCTCTTTGGTTCCTCTTTTAATTAACCTCATTTCTTCAGATAAATCCATTTTAAGCAATCTCTCTCCTTCCTTCTGCAAATAATTAACATCTACTAAAGATAAATGTATATAAAAAAAGAATACTTAATTATAATAACATAATCAATCTATATTTTCTTATTTATCAAAGTGAACCCATGAATTTCTTTTTATTAAAACCAGTAACAGAGGATAGCCAAACAGGTAGCATGAAATTAACTGACCTAAAAAAATGTAACACACCGTTAGCCAATAGGGTAATTCAAATAATATGTGTAAATAAAGGCTAATTCCCAGTGAATTTATAACAACCGGTGGCAAAGGAGCAAGAATTGGTTTTTTCATCTTATGGGTTATGAATGCTGCAATTAAAGTACATAAACTACCCCCTATAACATCACTAATTCCAAGCCCTCCCCATAAATTAGCCAGGACACACCCTAAGAATAGGCCACCAATCGCTGCAGGGTCAATAAATGGCAATACCGATAAGGCTTCAGCAACACGAATCTGTACCGGGCCATAGCTAAATGGCGCAAAAATTATATTTATGGTAGTATATATTGCAGCAATCAGTGCAATGCGAACCAGGTAATGTGTTTTTAACAATTAATATCCCTTAACTTTGCATAAAAACTTTTTTAATTATAGCATATTTCCTTATAAGTGAAGAGATTTGACAAAATATAATACAATATAATTAAGGATATTGTTAAATATTGTTAATAAGATATAGTGCAGTATTTTGCTTAACAGATGGTTGAAAGAATTGTCTGATGATATTGGAATTTGAAAAGAATCAGGAAAATATTATGAAACCTAAAAAGAAGAACAAAAAAACCGAACATACTCCATTTTTTCCAAAATTATTCTCTTTTTCCCTATTTCTATTGATTTTATCTTTTGTACTCTCTTTTGCCTTTCTCATATCTCTTTCCAGCCAGAAAATGGGAGAAATAGTACAGAGCAGCAACTTTGTAAGTCCGGTTACCAGTAAAGTATATGATATTAACGGAAAATTAATCACTGAATATTTCCAGGAAAATCGGACTCCTATTTCTTTATCTGAAATACCGCCATCTCTTATTAATGCCATCATAGCAATTGAAGATAGTAATTTTTATGAACATCATGGAATCAGTTTTCGTGGAATTTTAAGAGCTATGTTTGAAAATGTTAAAGAGAGCGGAAGAATTTTTCAGGGTCAGGGAGGCAGCACTATCACACAGCAACTGGCAGTCAATACCTTCCTAACTCGAGAAGAAACACTTTCTCGAAAGATTAAAGATGCCCTGCTTGCTCTACAGATTGAAAGGACTTTCACAAAAGATGAAATCCTGGAAATGTACCTCAATGTTATTTATTTTGGTCATGGAGCATATGGAATAGTCTCAGCAGCAAACATGTACTTTGATAAACCGGTTTCAGACCTCTCACTTGCTGAGTCTGCATTGATTGCGGGTATTCCCCGAAGACCTTATTTTTATTCACCATTTATAAATTTAGAAGCTGCTCTAAAGAGAAAAAATGTTATCTTAAAAAGAATGTCGGATCTGGGATATATCACTGAAGAAGAATACCTTAACACCAGAGAAGAAGAAATTACACTGAATCACAATCAGGATTCTGTGGAAATAGCACCTCATTTTTCCAGTTATATTAGGACAATGCTTTTAGACAAATACGGGGTTAATATGGTATTTAAAGGTGGGTTAAAAATATACACCACCCTCGACCTGGATATGCAAAAAAAGGCAAAAGAAGCCTTCTTAAAAAGCGGCAGAGAGGGAGCCATCATTGCCATTGAACCGAATACAGGTTATATTAAGGCAATGGTTGGTGGAAAAAACTATGAAGAAAGCGAATTCAACAGAGCCACCCAGGCCTACCGCCAACCCGGTTCTGCTTTTAAGCCTTTTGTCTATCTCACTGCTATTGAGAAAGGCATTTCTCCCAGTTTGATTATAGATGATTCCCCTGTTGTTTATGAAAATGGCTGGGCACCCACAAATTATGAAGATGAATTCAGAGGTCCTGTTACTTTAAGGGAAGCTTTTGAGGATTCCATAAATGTAGTAGGAGTTAAATTATTAGAGCGGGTTGGTGTAAGGGATGTGATAAGAGATGCTCAAAAAGCTGGAATAAAAAGTACCCTGAGACCAGACCTCTCTTTAGCCCTCGGCACTTCAGAAGTAACTGCTTTAGAAATGGCTTCTGCCTATGCCACTATCGCTAATATGGGTACCTATGTTGAGCCAACTGCCATTATCAAAGTTGAGGACTATAATGGTAAGATATTGGAGCAAAATCAGATTGTCAGAAAAGAGGTTTTTTCTGCAGATGTTTGTTATACCATGATTAAATTGATGGAAGGAGTCCTTATAAGGGGCACTGCTACAAATGCTAAACTTGGTAGACCTGCTGCAGGAAAAACAGGTACCACCGATGAATTTACCGATGCCTGGTTTGTCGGCTTTACACCTGAAATAGTCTGTGCGGTATATATTGGTAATGATGACCGAAAGCCTATCGGCAACCGGATGACAGGGGCTGTAGCAGCTGCACCCATCTGGCGTGATTTTATGGTCAGTGCATTACAGGACAAACCTGTCAGTGATTTTTCCGCACCTGATAATGTTACAGAAATGCAGGTATGTGCCAAAACCGGGCTTCTGCCCGGTAGCAAATGTGCTAAAACTGTTCCGGTTACATTTATTTCCGGTACCGAACCTGTTCAGATTTGTTATGAAGGAACCGGTATACTTCCTGAGTATGTAGTTGACTCAAGGCCGCCCACACAGGAAACACCGGTTATTTCTGTGGAAAAGAAATTTCCTTTGTTGGAAGATATTGAGATACTGAAAAAAGAAGATTTAGACCATCAAGTTACCCAGCCAAAGGAATCCAAAAAAGAGACATTACAGTCATTAGTAGATGAATTAAAAAAAAGGTTAGAAAGCAAGAGTAACGATTAAGTTGCTGAAACTAAAAATAAACTACTGTCACTCCATCTCCGCCCTCATATGTTTCCCCATAGCGAAAAGTCTTGATATATTTGAGCTTCTCCAGAAGCTGAGCCACTGTCTTTCTCAAAATACCTTTCCCTTTACCATGAATAATATATACCGGTGAAATGTTTAATAATAGAGCATCATCAAGATATTTTTCTACTCTTATTTCAGCGTCAGCAGCATTCATGTGACGGACATCTATTTCATTTTTAAAAGAGGCTTTTTTCTCTATCCTGTCCTCCTGTATCACAAGAGCTTGTTCACTGAAAATATCTTCTTTTTCTCTCTCTGCTAAATCACCTTGATATAATTTTTGTATATCATCACCAGAGACTTTGAGTTTTATATTGCCAACCTGTACCATATATTGATTTTTTTTATCATTCTTTTCCACTATAACCCCATCTTTACCTAAACTTTTAATAATGATGTAATCGCCTTCTTTAAGATCATTGACCTTACATGAAGATAGGTCATATTTTTCAGCCTGCTTTTTAATCTCTTTCTTCAGGTCCTCCAGTGCACTGATTTCTTCACTAAATTTTTCCTGACCATCCTTTTTTTTCTTTAGAGTATTAATTATCCTTTTTGCTTTTATCTGAGCAGTATTTATTAATTCTTCTGCCTCCTGGTATGCTTCTAACTTTATTTTTGCCTTTTCTCTTTCCAGAGTATCGAGCTTCTCTTCCAGTTCCGCCTTCAATCTTTTAGCATTGAGCTCTTCCCGGGATATGTTTTTTAAACTATCTTCAATTTGAACTCTATCTTTTTCCATTCTCTTGATTAAATTTTCCAGGTCTATTTTTTCCCTTTCTAAATACCCTTCTGCATTACGTAAAACAAATCCTGGCAGCCCCAACCTCCTGGCAACAGAAAAAGCACAGCTTTTACCTGGAAGACCTATAGAAAGCTGATAAGTTGGTTGAAGTGTCTTTTCATCAAACTCTACTCTGGCATTCATTACACCTTCGGTAAGATAGGCATATGCCTTGAGGCTATCATGATGGGTAGTACTTAATATTCTGGCTCTTTTTTTCCTTAAAAAATCAAGAATTGCCATTGCTAAAGCTGAACCTTCAGAGGGGTCAGTCCCGGCTCCTAATTCATCCATTAATACCAATGAATGCTCATCTGCAACATTCAGTATGGATACTATATTCTTCATATGGGCAGAAAAGGTACTCAAATTTTGTTCTATACTCTGCTCATCACCAATATCGGCAAATATCTTCCTGAAAACAACTATTTCGCTATCTATTGCTGCCGGTATATGCAAACCGGACTGTGCCATCAGGTGCAATAAACCAACCGTCTTGAGCGTTACCGTTTTCCCTCCAGTATTAGGGCCGGTTATTATCAAGGTGTCAAACTTCTCGCCCAACTCAATATCTATAGGAACTACCTTATTCTTTAAAAGGGGGTGTCTGGCCTGGATTAGACGTATTATGTTCTTACTACTTATTTTTGGTTGAGCAGCATTCATTTTTCTACTTATTTCGGCTTTACCATTTATCAAATCTAATTCGCCCAGATATTTAAAATTAGATAATATATCTTCCCCATTTTGGCCAATTAAAGCAGTAAGCCTTTGCAGTATCCTGTATTCTTCTCTTTTTTCTTCCTGAAATAATTCTCTTAATTCATTATTCAATTCTACTACTGCTAATGGTTCAATAAAAATCGTAAGTCCGCTTTCGGACTTATCGTGTACCACCCCGGGGAATTTACCTTTTTCTTGTTGTTTAACCGGTATGACATATCTCCCCTGACGAATAGTTACAATATCATCCTGAATAATAGGACGATATCGCGGGTCCCTGATAATACTTTCCAGTCTATCCCTAATTTTTTTCTCAGTATGAGCTATTTTTTGCCTGATTCTTTTCAGCGAAGGACTGGCATCATCCACAATTACAGCTTCTTCGTTTATACTATCTTTGATTGTTCTTTCCAGTACTCGAAAATATTTTATTGCAGAGACCTTCTCCTTGAGCAATGGGAACTCTGTCTTAGATAGTTTATCAAAAAACTCCTTGCTGTGATGGAAACATTCCAGGACTACAGCTATATATGCTAATGTCTTTGCATTCAGTATGCTATCCTGTATATGTGCTTGTTTTATATCAGAAGTTATATCTTTTTCCAGTGGCGTGAGGGGTAAACGTCCAACTCTTTCCAGTACATTTCTCATCTCACTGGTCTCTTTTTGCCATTGTTCTACAAGATTAAAATCTGGGGATGGTTGGAGGTTTTTTAATTGCTCTTGTCCTGAAAAGGTAAAAAGTTCCTTCTTCAATAATTCTTTTATCTTATAATAATCTAATACTTCTAAAAGATGTTTATTCATAGATTCCACATACTAACAGGGGAGTAACATCCTCTGAAACCCCGCTTTCAAATCCTTAATTCATATCCATTAAAGTTTTATATAAAAATCACATAAAGCTACCATAATATACTACTGCGTGCTGCTCTTTAAAATTCAAGCCCTGCTTGCCCTGTATCTTCCTCTTCTTGCATAGGGATGTATGTCTGTACCTTTTTCTCTCAAATATCCTTAAATTTATAATATCAGAATCTTTAAATCCTGATATTATAAATTTCAAACACCAATATTTTTAAATAAATTCTCTCTTAAAATTTCTGCTTCGAATTGAAAATGTTCTGGCAACCACTCATGTACAGAGTTGTAAATAACTATTAGGCCATCTAAAAGATATTTAGCTAAAACTGAATCTGATAACTGAATTCTAATTTCTAAAGGTAGAGGAATAAAATTAACCAGGAATAAGAGCAGGCTTGCTATAATGGCACCCCTGAGAAATCCGAATAAAACGCCGCCTAAGTTGTTAATCCAGCTTAAGAATAGCATATCTACAATTCTGTTTAGCAGGGTCTCCAATATTCTAAAACAGAATATAACCAGAAGAAAAATAATAATAAAACTGATTATATTTGATAGAGCTTCATTCCATTTGAATTGCTTAATGAGAAACACACTTAAATCATGATACCAGAATATAGAGACAAAAATAGCGGATATTAAACCTATCAGTGTTAATAATTCTGCAATAACACCTCTTTTAAAACCTAAAAATACATTAAATAAGACAATTACAAGTATTATTAAGTCAACCCAGTTAATAATGATGGCTGAAAGCCCCCTCTTATTAAGTAAATTATCACCTTAAATCTGCTTGAAAAAGTTCCTTTAATCTTATTTTAACATTTTCCATTATTTTGTCGACTTCAATATCGGTCAAGGTTCTATCATCTGCCTGGAAAAATATTGAGAAAGCTATACTTTTACAGCCCCTTTTAATCTGTTTTCCCCTGAATACATCGAATAACTCTACTCTTTTTTTAATATCCTGGCTTACTTTTAGTATCTCTCTTTTGATCTGGGCAAAATTTATTCTTTCATCAATCACTAAAGCCATATCTCTTTGAATATATGGATATTTTGGCAGTGGCTGGAAGATAATCTCTCTTTCTATCAAGGGATATAGTTCTTCAAAATCAAGTTCAAATAATAATATATTCCCCGGTATATCCAAAAGGTTTATAATATCATCTTCTAACCTTCCAAAAATAGCAATCTTTTTATCTTTAATTTTTATTATACCATTCTCTTGTGGATGGAAAAAAGGCGAATCCCCTGGCAGATAATCGATATCATGAACTCCCAGTGAATCAAAGAACGCTTCCAGTATGCCTTTTAGATAAAAAAGGTCCCAGTTTTCAGTTTTTTGCCAGATATTTCCCCTTCCAATTTTGACAATACCTCCACTTACCATAAGTTTTTCAACGGGCAGAGAACCTTTCCTGGAATCCTTCTGCGGGAAATAAGTCCTTCCTATTTCAAATAATTTTATTTGTTCCATACTATGGTTAACATTCCATTGTATAGCCTTAAGCAAACCGGGTATCAAAGTAGTCCTCATAATAGTCTGTTCCTGAATCAAGGGATTGGACAACTTGATTGTCTGACAAAGATTGTGAGACAAGGGTAGTTTTAACCATTCAAAATACTTAGGATTAATCATGCTGTAGCTAACTATTTGATGCATTCCGCAACTAATCAGAATATTTCTCATCTTATCCACTATTTTTTGTCTATCACTTTTACCTTCCTGAATTAATGTTGCCTTAAATAATGTAGAGGGAATATTTTCATAACCAAATATTCTGGCAATTTCTTCAATAATATCCACATCGATCTTTATGTCACTCCTAAAACTGGGAGGAGTAATCTCTAAAAATTGTTCATCTTGTGAATTAATTTGAAATTCTAATCTATTCAAAATATCAATTATTCTTTCTTTACTCTCCTTGTTAGATTTACCAACTTTTGTTCCTAATACCTGAGCTACCTTAGATAAATTCAGCTTAATTGCTTTTCCCCTGCTCAGTTTTTTACTGTATTGGTCAATAACTCCGGAGAGAATTTTACCTTCAGTAAGCCTCATAATATGGTAAGCAGCCCTGTTCAAGGCAAAAACCTGACCATAGGGGTCTATCCCCTTTTCAAACCGATTAGAGGCATCTGTCCTCATTCCCAAATAGCTGCTGGTTCTCCTGTTATTTATCGGGTCGAAATATGCTGATTCCAGAAAGACATCTTTGGTACTGTCTTTAATTTCAGAATTCTCTCCACCCATCACACCAGCTAAAGCAATAGCACGTTCAGAATCTGCAATAACCAGATTATCCACATTTAATATTCGGTCCATTCCGTCTAAAGTCCTGAACTTTTCTCTGGGGTTTGCTCTGCGAATGATTATTTTCTTACCATTGATAAAGCTCAGGTCAAAGGCATGGAGCGGTTGGCCGGTTTCCATCATCACATAGTTAGTAATATCTACTATATTGTTAATTGGCCTGACACCCAGTAAAAAGAGTTTCCATCTTAACCAGAATGGTGATTCTTCTACCTGTAATCCTTTAATAATTCTACCGGCATAGCGGGGACAAAGGTCTTCATCCTCTACTTCTACTGATATATAATCTGTTATCAACTCATCTGTTTCCACCAGCTCTTGTTCAGGTATACGCAGGGTTTTACAAGAAAAAGCTGCAATCTCTCGAGCAATCCCGATTATGCTCAGCAAATCAGGACGATTGGAGAATATTTCAAAATCAAAGATTACATCATTCCCTATAGCTGTCAGATTTTCAATATTTTCTCCCAGAGGAAGATTATTATCCAAAATCAAAATACCCGGGGACTTACTCTTTTCCAGCCCCAATTCCCAGGCTGAGCAGAGCATCCCTTGAGAGTATACCCCATGAATCTCTTTTCCTTCAATTTCTCCCAATCCGGGTAAATTACCACCTTCGGTAACTACTGGAACAAAATCTCCTATATTAATATTTTTAGCACCGCAGATTATTTGCAGCTCTCTACTTTTTATATCTACCTTGCAAAGTGATAGATTACCACTTTTCCCAATAACTTGTATCTCAGTTATTTTCCCTATAACAACCCCTTTAACCTCTTCAAATACCGGTTTTATACGTTCAGCTACAATACCATTCATAGAAAGTCGTTCTGCCAATTCCTGTGGTGTTAAATCTATATCTACATATTCTTTTAATAAATTGTATGAGACCTGCATGAATTAGTCCCTCCTATCAATGTTCTTCTATTTGAATTGAGTTAAAAAGCGTAAATCATTTTCGAAAAATAAACGAATATCGTTAATTCCATATTTTAGCATAGCAATTCTTTCGGCACCCATACCAAAAGCGAAACCAGTGTATTTTTGGGCATTATAGCCAGCCATTTCTAAGACATGTGGATGAACCATACCAGCACCCATAATCTCTAACCAACCGCTATACCCACAGGATTGGCACCCCTTACCTTTGCACAATCCACAGGATACATCGACCTCAACTCCTGGTTCTACAAAGGGGAAATAGCCAGGCCTGAATCTTGTAATTCTATCTTTTCCAAAAATTTGTTTACAAAATTCTATTATTACACCCTTTAAATCAGCCATAGAAATATCTTTATCCACCGCCAGACCCTCTATCTGATGAAACATTGGGGTGTGGGTATTGTCTATCGAATCCCGGCGATAACATTTACCTGCCGAAATTATACGCACCGGTGGGGGCTGGTTCTCCATTATTCTGACCTGCATGGGGGATGTTTGTGTTCTTAAAAGAATATCCGGGGTAATATAGAAAGAATCCTGGTCATCTCTAGCCGGGTGGTCTTTAGGAATGTTCAGTGCTTCAAAATTATAATAATCAAGTTCAACTTCCGGTCCATCGACAATACAAAACCCCATCCCCAGAAAAATATCTTCAGTAGCTTTCAGAATTAATTCAATAGGATGAATGGTTCCCAGCATAAAATCTTTACCGGGAATAGTAATATCTATCTTCTCCTCTACAGGTTTTTCTGTTAGAAACTCCCTATCTTTTTCTGCTATGGCCTTCTGAAAGTCCCTTTTTATTCTATTGAGCAACTCACCTACTCTGGGTTTCTCTTCCGATGACAATAAAGTTATATTCTTTAACATTTGAGCTACAATGCCTTTACGTCCAATATACTCATTTCTTATTCTCTGTAACTCTTCTCTATCTTTGATAGAAGCAATCTTTTTATGGAATTTTTCTTTTAAGCTTTCCATATCTTTTTCCAAAAGAATCCCCTCCCATCTCATATTATAAAAAAAGAAGTCTATAATTTTCTCCTTTAACAAAGGGACGAAAATTATAAACTTCTCCGCGTTACCACCCTTTTTGACTTAATATTATTCAAGTCCAAACTTATTTTATCTGTAACGAGATAATCCGTCCTGACCTAATTTTTTAATTTTCAGCCGGCTCCTAAAAAGTGAATTTCGATAAACTCAGCATTCTTATTTTACATAATAGCTAACTTTATCTACTATCTTTTTATTTTCTCTCTATTTATTTAATTATTTTTTAAACTTAATAAGAATCTGCAAACTTGTGAATACTTATACCATTAATTTTTATAGCAGATTGTATTCATTTACTATCTGCCATAGCTAATTTAACTAACTCTGAAAAACCTTCATTGTGGTTTAAAGCGATTTCAGCTAACATCTTACGATTTATTAGCATGTTCGCTTTTTTAAGTCCATCCATCAACTGGCTGTAAGAAAACCCTTCAATCCTGGCAGCAATACCAATGCGGGTAATCCAGAGACGTCGAAAATCTCTTTTTTTAGCCCTTCTATCCCGATAGGCATAAGTTAATGATTTTCTTACTGCATCTTTGGCAGTACGTAAAAGCTTGCTCTTACCACCCCGGTATCCTTTAGCAGCTTTAAGAATCTTTTTCCTTCTATTTCTTGAAGCAACACTGGTTTTTACTCTTGGCATGACTTTCTCTCCTCATTCAAACTCTTCATTCATCTGAAAAATATTATTTAATTCATTTAAAATTTATAAATAAGGCAATAGGCGTCTTATTCTTTTGCTATCACTCTTATCCATTATAGTCAATTGTGATAACTGCCTCTTTCTTTTTGCAGATTTTTTAGTTAATATATGGCTTTTATAAGCTTTAGAACGCTTAATTTTCCCTGATGCAGTTATTTTAAATCGTTTTGCAGCACCACGATGTGTTTTCATTTTCGGCATAAAAATAATTCCTCCATCTATATTATAAAGGGGAAGAATATAAAGGGGGGAATCCTTCCCCTTTAAAACCCCTTGAAAATTACTAGTCGTTGTCAGTTAGTATTTAGTAAAACGTTTAATACAAAACTGTTTTCAACTTTCAGCTTCTATTTTTTCTTATACTTCTTTGTCATTGCGAGATGCTGAAAGCATACCATGGCAATCTCATCCACTTATGCCCACAGTATTTAGACATTTACATAAAAAATATAAATAAATTTATTTTACTAAAAACTAATGACCGAAGGTTATTATGAACCTGATTATCCTGTTGGTCAAACAGGTTAATTTTATTTTAAAAGTTCTTATCCTCAAGTCTTTGAGG
>JAQVGY010000119.1 GCA_028696495.1 Atribacterota bacterium | reverse complement strand
TATCTGTGGTATCACCCATAGCTGAAACTACAACCAACACTTCATTTTCATCTTTCAATTTTTTAATAATTGATTGTGTGGCTTTTTCTACTCGTTCAGCATCTTGAATGCTTGTTCCTCCAAATTTTACAACAACTCTCATAATGTTCACCTTTCTGTTTAATTCAATTGTTTGTCTACTGTTAAATAGCTTGCTCCCGTCATTAGAGCACAATGTAACTCTAATTCTAAGATTTTCTTGTATAAAGCCTCTCTAAATAATACTTTCCCTCTAATATTTGCCTTAAATTCTAATTTTTCAAATTAAAACTACACCAGAAAATACAGTTTCAGCAGGACCTGTTTTATAAACGTGTTCATCTTCTGCCCATTCGATTTTTAAATTTCCGCCTCTTAAATAGACATCTGTCGTATTATTTATCCTTTTATTGAGTACCCCTGCTACCACAGCTGCACTGGCTCCTGTTCCACAAGCCATCGTCTCTCCTACACCTCTTTCCCAAACCCTGAGTTTGATTTTATCTTCATTTAGCGGCTGCACAAATACTGTATTTGTCTTCTCAGGAAAAAGATGATGTCTTTCAATAATAGGACCAATTTCAGTTACCGGGAAATCTTCCACATTTTCAGTAAAAATAACACAATGGGGATTTCCCATAGAAATACAGGTCACTTTAAAGTACTGGCCATTATCCAAAGAGATAATCTCATTAATAACCTGCCGATCAGGATTGCCAATCATGGGTATATCTTTTTTGGTCAAGTGGGGTTTCCCCATATCAACTCTAACACCTTTAATTGTCTCTTCTTTTTGCCCATCAAAGATGAGCTCAGGAATAATCTCACCGGCTAAGGTTTCTACTGAAAACCTTTTCTTGTTTATTAATTTATTTTCATAGGCATATTTTGCAAAACAACGAATCCCGTTTCCACACATCTGGGCTTCACTCCCATCTGAATTAAAAATTTTCATCCTTAAATCGTATTCTTGAGAAGGGAGAATTAGCATTAATCCATCAGCTCCTATGCCGAAATGGCGGTTGCAAAGTTTTTTTGATACCTCTCCAAAATTTAAACCCTCTGGAAGAGCCCTGGAATAAAAATCAATTATAATAAAATCATTACCGATTCCATGCATTTTAATAAAATTAACTTCCATACCAAACTCCTTATTTCTACACTCTTCTTATTTTGAATTGTTCCCGTTATATTTATTCCTGTTCTGTTGAAGCCAATCTGGAATAACATGATTCTGATTCAAATACTGATATGTTTCACCCTGAACCATTAGACCATGTTTCCCATTATTAGCCAGAATTACCGGTGGGCGGGGAAATCCATTATAATTACTGGACATAGCATAATGGTATGCACCTGTGGTAAAGAAAACCATTAAATCACCACATTCTGCCCTGGGCAAGCTAATATTTTCAATTAAAACATCTCCTGATTCACAATACCTGCCAGCAACGGTAACAGTCTCAGAGGGTTTCATTGCAAATTTATTCACAATCAAAGCCTCATATCTGGCATCATAAAGACTGGGGCGTGGATTATCAGCCATACCTCCATCAACAATCAGGTATTTTTTTAATCCCTTTATCTCCTTTATTGCCCCGATAGTATAGAGGGTTATCCCTGCCTCAGCGATGATAGCCCTGCCAGGCTCAACAAGAATCTTAGGAACAGCCAATTGTTTTTCATGGCAAATCTCTTTTACTCTGTCCACTAATTGGATGACATATTCACTAATGGAAAGCGGTACATCTTCCTGGGTATACCTAACTCCCAATCCTCCGCCCAGATTAAGTATATTTGTTTTTACTTTATAATTTTCTTCAATGGATTTAATCATCTCAATCATTTCTCTGGCAGCTAAATGGTAGAATTGCATGTTCAGTAGTTGAGAACCAATATGGCAATGAATTCCCTGGTAAATAAGGTGTTTTTTTGCTATTATAGCTGGGAAAAAATTAAGAAAATCTTGAATGGGTATTCCAAATTTTGAATCAACCTGTCCTGTTCTAATTTTTTCATGGGTATTAGCATCAACACCTGGAATAATCCTGACCATAATGTTTGCTCTTTTATTCAATATACTGGCAATCTGTTCAACTAATTCCAATTCACAGAGATTATCAATTATAATTGTGCCTATATTCTTCTCTAAGGCAAAATAAATTTCTTCTTTAGATTTGTTATTTCCATGAAAATAAATTCTTTCAGCAGGGAAACCGCCTTCTAAAGCCATATAAATTTCTCCGCCAGATGAAGCATCAAGACTCATGCCTTCTTCATTTAGAATATGTGCCATGGCTTGAACTAAGAATGCCTTACCGGCATAAAGAACTTCATAATCAATATTGCATTTATCGAATGCTTTTATATGTTCACGACATTTTTCTCTAATGATATTTTCTGAAAAAACATAATTGGGAGTGCCATAGTTTGAAGCAAGGTCTTCCAGGCGACATCCCTCAAAGACTAATTTATTCTCCTCATCAATATCAAATCCCGGTCTGTTAATTGCTTCTTTCGTTAATGTTATAGCCATACTTTCCTCCTGAAAATTATATTTTGCCTTAAACTAAAAAAGGGCAATCAATAAGCGCCAGGCTCATCGATTGCCCTGAAATAAATAATAGGCTCTCTTTTTACCTCCCCTTTATCTCTAA
>JAQVGY010000118.1 GCA_028696495.1 Atribacterota bacterium | reverse complement strand
CATATAAATAAAAAAGGCAGCCATATAAGCTGCCTAAGCGGCTAAGTGCCGGATATTCGTCCATTAAGTTGCATTTATATTGAGGGAATATTTTTTATTTGGCATAACAGAATGTTACTATTTATGGCTTACGCTGGGGGCTATATTTGACCTGTACTCCTCTGTTTATTAAAGTAGTAATATCCTGCATGTTCTTAGAGCCTGCAGTAAGATCAAGATAGTTATACCTCATATCAATCTCGTCTCCAGAGCCAATACCAGTATTGCTGACCAGGGGTGAAAGGTCTGTCACATTGTTATTGCTAAAGTCAAGTTCTCTTAACCTGGTAAGGTTAGCTAATGCTGATATATCTGAAACCTGGTTATGTTCAAATTCTAATTCTTTCAATTTTGTCAGATTTGACAATGGAGAAATGTCTGAAACTTTGTTCTTTTCAAAATCTAATTCCTCTAAGTTAATCAATCCTGATAGGGGTGAAAGGTCTGTTATCTGGTTATTTTCTAAATCTAATTCTTTCAATTTAGCCAGTCCAGATAAGGGTGAAATATCAACTATCTTATTGTCATCAAGGTCCAAATCTTGAAGATTTTTAAGATATTGAATGCCTTCAATAGAGGTGATTCCTCTCTTTTCAGCTTCTAATTTGGTAATTCCTATTACATCATCTTGATATAATTTACCACTTGGTTTATTAATCTTTACCCTTACTGCCTGTTCCAACTTGGCGTCCTGGAATTTGATTTCATCAGGTTCTAAAGAGCCGTTACCTTCACCATTTCCTGGTATTGATGGTTCTCCATTAGAAGGAAGCATACAACTGCTAAAAAGTAATGTTACAGACAATAATACCAGCATTGTTATTATTATATTCTTCTTTGTCAGACTGTTCATTGATTAAATCCTCCTTAATATTTATTGTTCCTATGTTCATATATTCATCAAAATTTAGTTATATCTTTGAGTCGCAATCCAAATTCTTTCAGGCTTTTTCATAAGCAAATCCTCTTTTGTTAATTTGGTCACCTTATTGATTATATCACGAATACACGATTATCGTTATATGACAAATTTAGCTTTCACTGATTGACAGAGAGGAGTAAACAATATCCTAAGTCTATCATCTATTCCTGATATTTTATTATTGACTTTAAAGCTCATCAATGCTAAATTGTAATTAATACTATTTAATATTTAATATGAAAGGAGTATAGAAATGTTAGTTACTAAACAAGCACCGAATTTCACCGGTTCGGCATTCTACCAGGGAAAATATAAAAAAGTGTCTTTGGAAGATTACCGTGGTAAGTGGGTTGTTTTATGTTTCTACCCCGGTGATTTCACCTACGTCTGACCAACCGAAATATCACACATAGCCGTGAGCTATGACAAACTTCAAGCATTAGGTGTAGAAGTACTTTCAGTAAGTACAGACAGTGTGCATTCACACAAAATCTGGAATGAAACCGAGTTAAGTAAAATGATTGGCAACGATGTACCCTTCCCAATGGTATCAGATCAAAATGGCGCTATCGGAAAACTCTACGATGTCTATGATGAGGCATCGGGAACAAATGTCCGGGGGAGATTTTTAATTGACCCTGAAGGTATTATTCAGGCAGCCGAGATTTTAACTCCACCAGTTGGAAGAAATCCTGCAGAACTGGTTCGTCAGATTAAAGCTTATCAGCACCACCAGAAAACAGGTGAAGTTATGCCTTCCGGATGGACAGAGGGCAAGAAAACACTAAAACCCTCACCAGGATTAACAGGAAATGTCTGGAAAGAATGGGACCCCAGAAAAGATTAAAATTGATAAACATATTTTAGATAATTTTTAATTATTAATAGGTATGAAGCCTGGCTTTGTTTTAAATCTTAACATTGCCAGGCTTTATTTATTTAAGTCTGTCTTTTTCAATTCTTTTTTCATTATATTCATAAACCTGGTATTGCTAATTGGATGATGGCTAATAATTTTTCCATTATAAATTAGGCAGAATGAACCAAATGGGCAAGGAGTATTTTGAACTTCAGAAGCATCCTTTAAATCCACTAAATTTGTTTTTAAATTCAATTGTGCCGCGGCGTCAAGGATAGCGTTCACATTCTTTTCAGTATAGGGGCATTGGACTGAACGAATAATGGTCAACCCTTCACCATATCTTTTTAAAGCTTCATTCATATCTTTTTTGAATTTTGGGCTTTCTGTATTTTTGTCAAATTTTAGGACCAGTAAATCAAAATCTGGTTTCGCACTATCTGAAATTTGAAAACCCTTTTTAAGAAAAATAGCATTCCCCGCCATGAAAGAACCTTTTCTGGTAATTACAGCCACCCCGGTCATCTTATTTTCTTTCGCCTCTTCGATACATTCATCTATCAATAATGAAGCATATCCTTTTCCTTTGAATTCATTTTTGAATCCCACAAAAATACAGTGGATAAACAGGTATCCTTCTGCATCTACCGGGCGATGAGCATATTCCCCGGGAATATATTCCAACATCCCCTGGTAACCGCCCTTTTGTGAAAAAATAATTTTTACCCTCAAGCCTTTCGGGTAGTATTCTTTAAACCATTCTATTTTATTTCTTAACTCAATGTGTTTCTGTACATCCTTGTATCCGCAAACACCATAATCTGATATATTGTCCGGAGTCAGGTCAATTATTCGAACATC
>JAQVGY010000117.1 GCA_028696495.1 Atribacterota bacterium | reverse complement strand
AAATCGGTACTTTCTTCCATGGTCATATTCCACTTCACTATATCTGATTCAAACCCCTGAGTTGCCGCACCCAATACCTGCACAAAATCTCGGCTGCTCCTGGTTTGATAGAAGAAGAATCCAAATACAAATGCAGCTAAAATAATTGATATTCCCAAAATCAGAAAAGCAGCTGCATAATTATTAGGTTGGAATGCTTTCTCTTTTTCCACTTTGCCCTCCTTTTTTATTATTATGAGAGTTTCTCTTTAAACTCTTTGACAAATTTTTTTACTTTGGGTCCTACTACAAACTGACAGTAACTATTATAGGGATTATTCTCATAATAATCCCGGTGATATTCTTCTGCTTGATAAAATTGTTTAAAAGGAACAATCTCGGTAACAACAGGATTTTGCCAGATATGAGCTTCCTGTAAATCTTTTTTGGATCTTTCAGCTATCTCTTTCTGTTTGTCATCATGATAAAAGATTACTGAGCGATATTGCGAACCTATATCATTGCCCTGGCGGTTTAAGGTAGTGGGATTGTGAACCTGCCAGAATATTTTCAATATCTCATCATAGGAGATTATTTGAGGATTAAAAATAATCTGAATTGCCTCAGCATGACCGGTTGTATCTGAGCAAACCTGTTCATAAGAGGGGCATTTTACATAACCTCCGCTGTAGCCTGGAATAACTTCAAGGACACCTTTTACTCTTTTGTAAACTGCCTCCAGGCACCAGAAACAACCACCAGCCAATGTAGCAACTTCAGTTTTTTCTGTCATTTTAGAAACTTCCTAAATTTATTATTGGCAATCATCTATATTATATACAATTATAAAAAACAAATAAATATGTCAACATGTTTATTTTAAAAATGTTGGCAATTATGGGATATAAATTATCTTTTACATTCATTCCCTTCCCTCAAATTTCTAACCGCCGCCCATAGGAGGATATACTTTAATAATATCTCCATCCTGCAGGTTGCGCTCAATTTGATTGAAGGGAACAGCTTTTTCATTTACTATTACCATACTGATGGCATCTAAGGCTTTTTCATGTTTGATAGTTTCCTGTAAAAACCTTTTTATTGACATCTGTTCCGACACCTCTTTTAGCAAGCCTTCATTGTCTTGATAGCCATCTACATAATCTTTCAAATTAGAATATATAATTAACCTCACCTTCATCTTTAGCTCCCATAGGTTAGTTTTCTTTTTAATGACAATCATATAAGCTGATTGTGAAAAAATCTAAAGGATTTCTCAAAAAACATTTTTCTTCCTTAATGGAAGGTTAGACTGTTTCTAACAATATTACAGTATAAACTAAAATATATTTATAAATAAGAGCAAGAAGGGTAAAACCAATATAATGCCAAAATTAGTAAAAATCCAGCAGGAGTTGACCATATCAACATTTAGATTATAAATATTTGCAGTAATAACTGAATTAAAAGCAACCGGCATAGAAGACATTATCAGGGAAACCTTCAAGGGAAGCCCATTATCAATAGATTGATAATTAAATAAAAGAACCAGTATTAAGGTAATCAGTGGCACTGCTATAAATTTTATCAAGGAAATATATAAACATTCTTTTATATAATTATTGACACGACTTAATTTTAGATTTAGACCAACTGAGAATAATAAAACGAAGGTGGTCATCGGTATGACTATCTCATTAATTGTTGCATAGATTTTGGGACGGACTAAAGGGCTTATATTAAGTAATAATCCCAGAATAACAGAACCTATGCCAATATAGAAAAAGGGGTCTTTTAGTATCTCCACCAGCTTTTTAGCAATACTTTCTTCCTGATTAAAATCATTGCTATGCATCTTTGAAACAGGGAATCCTATACCATAGTAAAATAGACGCATGAAAAAAGTAAAAATTGGGACAAAGGCATATCCTTCTTCACCTAAATAAAAAAAGCAAATCATCCCACCCAAAGAAACAGTATTGGCAAAGAAGCCACAACTAAAAAGAGAGCCGGTATCTAATCGATTATAATGAAAATATTTTGCCAATAATAGTGCAAAGCCACCACCGATAAGGATACTTATTACTCCTACAAAAGGCAAGCTAATTATCTCGATAATACTGTCTATCTTAAAAATCCATAAACTTCCAATATAAGTAATGGACATTAACCATATCATTCCCAATTTTTGAAGGAAGACAGCCAGTGTCTTTAATGATTCAGGGTTAATAAACTTATATTTATTGGAAAGATTTTTGAACAAATAGCCGCTTAAAGTCCCTACAATTAAAACAAAAAAAGTTTTTAGCAAAGATACAAGCATACACAGTCCTCAAAATATTTTAAGAAAACTCTTTTAAAATGTTTATAGTAATGTTTACTGTTTTTTTCATATCAGCAATGGCAATATTTTCATCCTTACTGTGAGACAATTTACTGCCCCATGCCAAGAACATGCGGTAGAAATCCCTTTTTCATTTAAATTTGATGCATATGGTGTCACTTTAATAAGTATTGGTATATGTGCGGATATCTACCAGATATTATTGTAGCAGCTACACCACCGTCTCCTCACTCTCAGGGTCAAAGATATGAGTCTTAGTCATATCCAGGGCTACCTCCATCTCCTCTCCTACCTTCTTTCTGGTTCTGCTGTCCAGTTTGGCAACTATCTGGTTTTTACCAGAAATCAAGTAGAACAGGACTTCGTCTCCCAGTGGCTC
>JAQVGY010000020.1 GCA_028696495.1 Atribacterota bacterium | reverse complement strand
ATTTAAAAATATTTCAAGCACTGGCACTGGCCTGTCTGGCAGTATTTACCTTCTTTATCTCCGATTTTCGTAATAAAAAAGGGATGCTACCTCTATTAAATGAAAAAATAGTCTCTATTATAAAATACTTTTATTTTATACCTGTTTTTATCTATGTATATGTAATATTAAACCTGGAAGATATTTATCTGTACAGCTATATTGGACTTTTGTTTACCTTTGGCGGTTCTTTTTTGGTTGCCAAAGCTAAGATAGACTTAGGGATATACCATACCTGGGCGGGGCATATACTATCATCAACCAGGATAATCACACATGGTATTTATGCCCTCATCAGGCACCCTCTATATACAGGGATTGGTATATTTATATTTGGAGGGATAATAGTTGCAATTAATAATAACCCCTTTTCCTTTTTCATATCTGTAATTATCATTACTCTTCTAATCATTATCAATTTTTTCCTGGTACTTTCAGCCAGCAGGGAGAGTATATTCTTACAGGAAATGTTTGGGGAAATGTTCCTGGAATACAAAAAACAAGTTCACGCTTTCCTTCCTATTAGGAAATATAGTATCAGCAGAAATGCTTAGAAAAACTCCTCATATACCAATTTAACACCAAAATTTAAAAATAGTAATGAAGATAATTTTAATATAAAATAGCATATATCCTAAAAATAAATTAAAAAATATTTGACAGACTGTGAATATATTTGTAGAATCATTAGCAATTACCTTTTTCAAGTTTTAAGAAGCCAGTAAGTAGTGGTTTGTTAAAGAGAGCCATATATAAATAGGTGCGAATATGGCAGCAAATGCTACCGAATCTCACTTCTTTATTACAATTTTAAACCAAAAACTATATTTGATTTTGTAAATAATAGTATTGATGCAAACGAAGGGTAGAAAACTACCAATTTTCTACCGAAATAGGGTGGTAACACGAGAAAGTCGTCCCTATCAAGCCAAATCGGCTCGAGGGGGCGGCTTTTTTATTTTAAGGAAGTATACCTAGGGTTCCGTTTTTGCATAAAAAGTCTGGACCGAGTGGTATAGAATACGTAAATAATTATTAAAATTGTCGTATTACACCGTGGGTAAAAAAGGCCCCAGCGGAAGGTTCCTTATTGAAAAAAGGACCGTTCTGTTGGGGTCTTTTATTAATAAATCTATTCTATATTAAAAAGGATACAGAATTAATAAGGAGAGAAGAGTAGTTATCCGGATAAAGGAAGGGTAAGGAATAAAAAAGAAAGGAATAAAAACTATGAAACTAACTGGAACTGAGATTATTGTAGAATGCCTAAAACAAGAAAAGGCAAAGGTTCTCTTCGGTATACCCGGCGCAGCAATTATGCCTTTATATGATACATTCGGGAAATACGAAGAAATTCCCTTTAAAAATATTTTGTGCAGACATGAACAGGGAGCCATTCATGCTGCTGATGGGTATGCCAGAGCAACCGGAGAAGTAGGGGTATGCATTGCTACTTCTGGTCCGGGAGCCACAAACTTGATAACCGGATTGGCTAATGCTCATATGGATTCAGTCCCTTTGGTCGCCATTACCGGACAGGTGCCTACAGAAATGGTAGGTAATGATGCCTTTCAGGAAGTTGATATTACTGGAATAACTCTACCAATTACCAAACACAATTATATTGCCAGAAAAATCGAAGAGCTGCCTTTAATTATAAAAGAAGCCTTTTATATAGCTAAAACCGGTAGGCCAGGCCCGGTACTGATTGATTTACCCAAAGATATTCAGCTATCTAAATGTAATTTTAACTATCCCGAAAGAGCGAATAGAAGGGGTTACAATCCTTCATATAAAGGGCATCTTAAACAGATAAAATCAGCGGCCATAAAAATAATGAATGCCAGGAAACCCATAATTGTTGCCGGCGGAGGTGTTATAAAAAGTAAGGCTAGCGCTGAATTGATAAAAATAGTAAGCAAGACCAATATACCGGTAGTCAATACTTTTATGGGCTTAAGCAGCTTTCCTAAAAACCACCCTCTATTTCTGGGCATGCTGGGAATGTACGGGCAGTATACTGCTAATCAATCAGTCAGCAATGCAGACCTTATTCTTGCTTTAGGTACCCGCTTTGATGACAGGATAACTGGAAATCTAAGTAAATTCTGCCCTCAGGCGGAGGTCATTCATATAGATATTGACCCTGCAGAAATAGGTAAGAACATTTATGCAAAAATACCTATTGTGGGTGATCTTAAAAACGTACTGCAACAATTAAATAATTATCTTGAAGAAAAAGAACCGGTTGAATGGTTAAACGAGATTAAGGGATTTAAAGAAAAGGACCCTATGTATAAGGAAAATGATAATTTTCTCCTGAATTCCAGATTTATTATGGAGAGTATAAATGAATTATTCCGGGGGGAGGCCATCATTGTAACCGATGTAGGGCAGCATCAGATGTGGGCTGCTCATTATACGCAGGTCAATTTCCCTCGTCATTTTATCTCATCAGGTGGTCTGGGGGCCATGGGGTTTGGATTTCCGGCTGCTATTGGTGCCAAAATAGGTTGTCCTAATAAACCGGTGGTTTGTATTACAGGTGATGGTGGTTTCCAGATGAATATACAAGAATTGGCAACAGCGATTTATAATCGTTTATCTATTATCGTAATATTGATGAATAATGGTTATCTGGGAATGGTAAGGCAATTACAGGAATTGTTCTGTGACAAACGGTATGTTTCTACAGAACTCGCAGGTAACCCGGACTTCGTAAAGGTTGTAGAAGGTTATGGCGGTACAGGGTATCGTGTTGGTAAGAGAGAAGAGCTTATTCCCATCTTACATGAAGCACATAGTAAAAATGAATTTGTGCTGATAGATTGTCATATTCCTCAGGAAGAAAATATTTTCCCGCTGGTAAAACCCGATTCATCAATCAATCAAATGATAGGAGTTGATTAAAATGAAACACACTATAGCTATTTTAGTAGAAGATCTGCCTGGAGTAATGGCCAGAGTTGCCGGTTTGTTTACCAGGAGAGGTTTTAATATCAATAGTATAGCAGTCGGCCATTCGGAAACCCCTGGAATTTCCAGAATGACTATTATTGTAAATGGTGACGAAAAAGTGTTAGAGCAGGTAATGAAACAGTTAAATAAGTTAGTAGATGTTGTCCGGGTAAGAGATATCCCAGCAGAAAATATCATTGAAAGAGAGTTAGTTTTAGTTAGAGTGCATGTCGATTCATTGGCAGTTCGTTCAGAGATTATTCAGCTGGTAGAAATATTTAAAGCCAAAGTGGTTTTTGTAGAAAGAAATACTATGACCATCGAGATGTCGGGAGATGAAGAGAAGATAAATGGATTTCTAAACCTATTAAAGCCCTTTGGAATTAAAGAAATAGTTCGTACCGGTACCATTGCTATTAATAAAAATAGCAAAAATGGTTTAAAGTAATGAACAAAAAATAATATTAGATTTAAAAATAATAATTTAAGAAAAGAATAAAATAATTTATTTAGGAGGATAACATGAAAGATAAAATACAAATTTTTGATACTACCTTACGTGATGGGGAACAATGTCCGGGAGCATCCCTTAACACACAGGAGAAGTTAGAGATTGCCAGGTATTTAGAAAAAATGAAAGTTGATGTTATTGAAGCTGGTTTTCCAATATCGTCTCCGGGTGATTTTGATAGTGTTGAAACGATTGCTAATAATATCAAAGGGCCCATTATTGCAGCCTTATGCCGGGCAGTAGAGCAGGACATTAAATGTGCCTGGGATGCTATCAAATTTGCTCGAAAGCCGAGAATACATACTTTTATTGCAACCTCTCCCATACATATGGAATTAAAGCTGGAAAAAACACCGCAGGAAGTATTAAAACAGGCCGTGTCTGCTGTCCGTCTGGCAAAGAGCTATTGCCATGATGTTGAATTTTCTGCTGAGGATGCCAGTCGCAGTAACCCGGAATTCTTATATCATATCATTACAGAGACAATTAGAGCGGGTGCTACGGTTATCAATATACCGGATACAGTTGGCTATTCTCAACCGGAAGAGTTTGCCGGATTAATAAAAGGAATTAAAGAGAATGTAACAAATATCGATGAGGTTGTTATGAGTGTGCATTGTCACAATGATTTAGGGTTAGCAGTAGCAAACTCTCTGGAATCTATAAAATATGGGGTTAATCAAATTGAATGTACTATAAATGGGATTGGCGAAAGAGCCGGCAATGCATCCTTAGAAGAGATAGTTATGGCTATTTACACCAGAAAAGATTTTTATCAAAAGTATACTGATATTGATACTTCTTACATCTACCCGACCAGCAAATTGGTAAGTCGGCTAACAGGTTTTGTAGTACAGCCAAATAAGGCTATTGTAGGGAAAAATGCTTTTGCTCATGAGGCAGGCATACATCAGGCAGGTATTTTAAAAGATGCCTCTACCTATGAGATAATGAAGCCGCAAACGATTGGTCTGGAAGGTAATCAGCTTGTTTTAGGCAAACATTCGGGACGCAATGCCTTTAAAAATCGATTAGAGCAACTGGGATACGATCTTGACCAGGATAAGTTAAATAAATCATTCGAGCAATTTAAAATTCTGGCAGATAAAAAGAAAGAGGTTTTTTCAGAAGACCTGGTGGCTTTGATGTCTGAAGTGTTGGTAGAAGATATTGCTGATTTATATGAATTAAAATATTTCCATGTCACTACCGGCAACAGTATCTTACCTACGGCTACTGTTGAGCTTGTTAAAGAAAATGAGGTAATCGTTGATGCTGCCTGTGGTGATGGGCCTGTGGATGCAATATTTAATGCAATTGACCGCATAACGGGTGCCAGGGTAAAACTATCTGATTACTATATTAAAGCTTTAACCAGAGGTAAAGATGCACAGGGTGAAGCAGTAGTTGAAATCAAAGATAACGGCTGCTCATATATAGGCAAAGGAATCAGCACAGATACTTTGGAGGCCAGCACCAAGGCTTATTTAAAGGCAATAAATAAAATGTTGTTACAAAATAGTTATAAAGACAAATAAAATGAATATAAGAAGAGGGTAGGAAATTGTTAACCAGATTAGAAATAATGGATACAACGTTAAGAGATGGAGAACAAATGAAAAATGTCAGTTATTCCTCTGATGAAAAACTTGCACTGTCAAAAATATTATTGGATGAAGTTGGAGTAGATAGAATAGAAGTTGCCAGTGCAAAGGTTAGCGAGGGGGAAAAGGAGGCTGTCAGGAAAATTGTTGAATGGGCAAATAATAATAAATATGGAGAGAAAATTGAAGTGCTTGGATTTGTGGATATCCATGAATCTGCAGACTGGATTTTTAACTTAGAAGGTAAAGTAATAAATATTCTCAGCAAGGGTTCATTAAAACATTTAACAACTCAATTGAAAAAAACAAAAGAGCAGCATCTCAAAGAAATTAAAGAAACAATAATGTATGCAGATAAAAAAGGCCTTATTTGTAATATTTGGTTTGAAGATTGGTCTAACGGTATGATTGATTCACCCGATTATATATACTTTTTACTGGACCATCTTCGTGAAGAGAATATAAAGAGGTTTATGTTGCCGGATACCCTGGGAGTTCTCTATCCTGCTCAGGTTTATAATTTTATAAGAGAGATAATACTTAAATACCCTGGATTACATTTCGATTTCCATGGCCACAATGATTATGGAATGGCTACGGCAAACACAATCGCTGCAGTTGAAGCGGGAGTAAAGGGGGTTCACTGTACTGTAAACGGAATGGGAGAAAGGGCAGGGAATGCAGCCTTAGATGAGGTAGTTGTGGGTATAAAAGATTTTTTAAATATTGAAACCGATATTAAGGAAGAAAATTTATTTAATTTAAGTAAAATGGTAGAGGCATTTTCAGCTTACCGTATAGCTGCCAACAAACCGATAAGTGGAGAAAATGTGTTTACACAAACAGCTGGAATTCATGCTGATGGGGATAGGAAGGGTAATCTTTATATCAGCAGGTTATTACCTGAGAGGTTTAACAGGAAAAGGCAGTACTCCTTAGGAAAATTGAGCGGCAAATCAAACTTAGATTTTAATTTGGAAGAGATTGGGTTAAAATTATCAAAGGACCAGAAAAAAAATGTTCTAAATAGGGTTATTGAATTGAGTGATAAAAAGAAAACTATCACATCTTACGACTTGCCTTATATTGTTTCAGATGTTTTAAATGATCCTGAGGAAAAAATCTTTAAACTCAAGGCTTATAATATTTTGACAAGCCACTCTAACAGGCCTGTAGCTACAATAAAGATGAGTTACAGGGAAAATGGAAAATCTGATTTTATTGAATTAGAAGGAAGTGCACAAGGAAATGGCGGATATGATGCTTTTATGAATGCAATTAAAAAGTTGTTTAGAAAAATTGATTTTGATTTACCCCCATTGGTAGATTACATAATAACTATTCCGCCGGGTGGGAAGACGGATGCCCTGGTACAATGTACTATCACCTGGGAAGTTGATAAAAAAAATATTATTACAAAAGGGGTAAATTCAGATCAGGTTTTAGCAGCAATCGAGGCAACAGAAAAAATGTTAAATATCATTGCTTTGCTTAAAAAAGAAAAATAGATTTCTAATAGAACACTTTTTATAATTTATAACAATAGCGCAAAACAACGAGGATTAATGAGAAAATAATTAATATATTTAAGAAGGAGGCAGCTTTGGAAAAATCAATTACTGAAAAAATAATTCAATCACATTGTGATAAAAAGGAGTTGAGGAGAGGAGAACTGATTAAAGCAAAGGTAGACTTTGCTTTTGCAAATGATATTACCGGCCCTCTGGCAATCAGTGTTTTCAATGAGATTGGCTCAAAAGAGGTTTTTGACCGAAATAAAATAACTTTAATTGCCGACCATTTTACCCCTAATAAAGATATAAAATCCGCAGAACAGACCAAAATACTTAAAGAATTTTCTATAGCACAGAATCTTAACTATTATTATGAACTGGGGCAGGTTGGAATCGAACATGCCCTGCTTCCTGAAAAGGGTCTGGTTTTACCCGGCCAGCTAATCATTGGTGCAGATTCCCATACACCAACATCGGGGGCATTAGGAGCTCTGGCGATAGGGGTAGGCAGTACAGATTTGGGTGTGACAATGGCTACCGGTGAAGTATGGTTAAAAGTTCCCGAGTCAATGAAGTTTATTTACGGAGGCAAACTGAACAGATGGGTAGGAGGGAAAGACCTTATTCTTTATACAATTTCAAAAATAGGGGTTGATGGAGCAAATTATCGAGTTATGGAATTTGCCGGTGAAGTGATTAAAAATCTTTCTATGGATAATCGTTTTACCATGTGTAATATGGCAATTGAAGCTGGAGCAAAGAGTGGCATAATTGAGGCAGATGAGATAACGGAAAAATATCTTCATGAAAAAACAGAAAAAAAATATACTATTCTAAAAAGTGACCCGGATGCTGAGTATGAAAAGGTAATAGAAATTGATGTTACAGATATAGAACCACAAGTTGCCTTTCCCCATTTACCAGAAAATAGCAAAGGAATAAGTGAAGTAAAAGACATACTGATTGACCAATCGGTCATTGGTTCCTGTACCAATGGAAGGATAGAGGATTTGAGAATTGCAGCAGAAATATTAAAAAATAATAAAGTTAATAAAAGGGTAAGATTAATAATTATTCCCGCAACACAACAGATATATTTAGAGGCTTTAGAAGAGGGTTTGTTAAAAATATTTATTGAATCCGGGGCTGTTGTCAGTCCGCCAACATGTGGTCCATGCCTTGGCGGGCATATGGGGGTACTGGCAAAAGGGGAGAGGGCGGTTTCTACAACTAACCGTAATTTCGTTGGTCGTATGGGTCATCCAGAAAGTGAAATATATTTAGCCGGTCCGGCAATAGCTGCCGCTTCTGCCATTACCGGAAAAATATCCAGTCCTGAGGAGGTTATTTAGCTATGAGAATAATAGGAAAAGTGTGGAAATTTGGGAACCATATTGATACAGATATCATTATTCCGGCACGTTATTTAAACACATCAGACCCGAATGAGTTAGCCCTACATTGTATGGAAGACTATGTTCGAGATTTTGTTAAAAAAATATCACCAGGTGATATAATTATTGCAGGAGATAATTTTGGTTGTGGAAGTTCCAGAGAACATGCACCGATAGCTATCAAGGAAGCAGGCATATCTTGTGTCATTGCCAGCTCTTTTGCCAGAATATTTTTTCGAAATGCAATCAATATAGGCCTGCCTATTTTTGAATCATCAGAAGCCAGTCTGGGCGTTTTACAAGGAGATGAATTGGAGGTATTTCCTGAGGAAGGTATTATAAAAAATATTACACAAAATAGAGTTTTTAAAACCAATCCCATGCCTGTTTTTATACAGAGCATTATTGCTTCTGGTGGATTAGTAGAATATACAAAAAAAGAAATTGAGAGGAGATAGTATAGTAATTATGTATGATATTGCTTTAATTCCTGGAGATGGCGTAGGGCCTGAAGTAGTCTCTGAAGGCAAAAAGGTGATAATGACTGCCTGTCAGGAATATGGAATACGAATCAACTGGCACGAGTATCCTTTTGGTGGAGAAACTTATTTACAAAAGAATATTTTATTGCCCGATTCTGCTCTGTCTGAAATTAAAGAAATGGATGGTATATATTTTGGAGCAGTGGGGGATCCGCGGGTAAAGCCGGGTATTTTAGAAAGAGAGATATTATTGAAATTAAGATTTTCCCTTGATCAATATATAAATTTAAGGCCTGTTAAATTATTACCCGGTGTAGAAGGCCCTTTAAGAAATAAAACCTATAAAGATATTGATTTTTATTTTATCAGAGAAAATACCGAAGATTTTTATATAGCTACCGGTGCAACTTTTAAAGGAAGAAATCATCAACTAAATCATATTCTAAAAAGAAATCTTTTCCAGGCAAATATAGAAATTAACTTTCAGCTGGAGAAAGAAGAGGAGTTCGGTTACCAGCTGGGGCTTTTATCTCGAAAAGGTTCTGACAGGGTAATACGATATGCCTTTTCTCTTGCTGATACAAAAGGTTTAGCCAGAGTCTCAACGGTTGATAAAGCGAATGTTTTATCAGAAATGTATGGTTTATGGAGAGAAGTTTTTAAGGAAATTGCAAGTGAATATCCGGCAATTTCAGCAGACTGTTATTATGTAGATGCAATGGCTATGTTAATGGTCAGTAACCCCGAAAAATTTAAAGTCATTGTTTCTCCAAATATGTTTGGAGATATTTTAACTGATTTAGGTGCTATTCTACAGGGGGGAATAGGAATGGCAGCAAGTGCTAATATAAACCCGGAAGGGGTATCAATGTTTGAACCCATACACGGTTCTGCGCCTGATTTAAAAAATAAAGGTATTTCAAATCCTGTCGGGACAATTTTAGCAGGTGCTATGATGCTTGATTTTTTAGGTGAAAAGGAAGCTTCTTCTGCCATAGAAGCAGCTGTGTCTTCAGTTTTAAAAGAAGGCAAGGTTAGAACAAAAGATCTGGGTGGAAATAATTCAACTAAGGAGATGGGAAATTCAATCGCTCATATTTTACAGAATATGAATAGAAACTAATATTAGCTAATATTTTTTCAATGAATTTTATAGAACAGGCAGAGTTAAATGTAATAAATGATATTAATAATAACTGGCATCATCTTAAATATTTTAGGTATAATTGGAATTGTAGTTCCTGCTTTGCCGGGAATTATATTGAATTATCTTGCCCTGTTCTTACTCTATATTAGCAGGGGGGAAGAGGCAATCGGGCTTAGTGCCTTAATAATGTTTGGTTTGTTAACCCTTCTGGTAGCTCTGCTCGACTATATTCTCCCCTTAGCGGGAGCAAAGAAACTTGGAGCATCACGTACCGGTATTATCTTTGCTGTCATAGGAATGATAACAGGTATGATATTTTTTCCACCATTTGGTATCTTTTTTGGCCTTTTAATTGGTGCTTTTGTGGGAGAATTAATAGCAGGGAAAAGCCAATCACAAGCCTTTAAAGCTGGATTTGTAACCTTTTTGGGAATCCTTACCTCTATGGTGGTTAAATTAATGCTGGCAGTAGTGATGACTGTTTATTATCTCTGGCATTCATTTTAAATTTGATAATACAATATAAGAATTGTTAAATATTTTAATATCATAATAACCATCTTTTTGTTATATTTAGATTATCAGATTATTCATTTATGAAAATTTAAAAAACTAAAAACAAAAGATAGGAAGGTTCAAAATATGGAAAAAACAAGTAATATGGTAACCAGAGGAGCAAGTCGTGCTCCCCACCGTTCTTTATTTTACGCCATGGGATATACCAAAGAAGATTTAGAAAAACCCATTATCGGTGTGGTAAATTCTTTTAATGAAATTATTCCGGGACATATTCAATTAAACGAGATTGTTCAAGCCGTCAAAATCGGAGTAGCTGCCGCAGGCGGGATAGCAATGGAATTTCCTGCCATAGGTATCTGTGATGGGATTGCCATGAATCATCAGGGAATGAAATATCCATTGGCCAGTCGTGAATTAATTGCTGATTCTATCGAGGCGGTAACTATGGCACACCACTTTGATGGCCTGGTTATGGTTGGGAACTGTGATAAGATTGTCCCCGGCATGCTTATGGCAGCGGCACGTCTCAATATTCCAACCATATATGTAAGCGGAGGGCCGATGCTTACCGGATATTGCGAAGGGAAAGAATCTGATTTGAATACTGTCTTTGAAGCTGTAGGAAGATACAATCAAAAAGAGATTTCAGAAGAAGATTTATTGGAAATAGAAGAGGGCGCCTGTCCCTCAGCCGGCAGCTGCGCCGGTCTTTTTACCGCAAACTCTATGAATTGTCTCACCGAAGCGCTGGGCATTGCCTTACCGGGGAATGGAACGATACCAGCTGCTTACGGTGCCAGGAAACAATTGGCCAACAGAACAGGAAAGATAATTTTAGAATTGGTCAGAAAACAGATAAAGCCAAGAGATATAATGACCGCAGATGCCTTTCATAATGCTATCACCTTAGATTTAGCCATGGCCGGTTCCAGCAATACTGTATTACATTTACTGGCTATAGCTCATGAAGCAGGGATAAACCTGGAGTTGAAAACCTTTGACCGCTTAAGCCGCGTTGTTCCGATACTAACCAAAATATCTCCTTCCAGTGAACTGCATGTATCAGATTTGTATTCTGCCGGAGGAATACAGGCTGTTTTAAAAGAACTGGCAGAAGCAAATCTAATTCACACCGAATCCTTAACGGTTAGCGGTGAGACTATGGGACAGCAAGTAGCTAAAGCTCAAAACAAAAATAGTGAGGTAATAAGAAAATATGGCAATCCTTATAGTGCTGAAAGCGGAATCGCCATACTCTATGGTAATTTAGCCCCTGAAGGTGCAGTGGTCAAAGCCTCTGCAGTGAGCAAAAAAATGTTCACCTTTGAAGGTAAAGCCCGGGTGTTCAATTCAGAGGAAGAGGCATACCAGGCTATAATGGATGGTAAAATTCAAAAAGGAGATGTAGTTGTTATCCGTTA
>JAQVGY010000019.1:6547-11661 GCA_028696495.1 Atribacterota bacterium | reverse complement strand
CCTGCTAAAATAATTGCCCAGATATATCCACCCAAACCACCTTGATATCCCAGATGTTTTTCAACTTTTTCCCTGGGAATCCAGACCTCAAATAAGCCAATTATAATAAAAGCACAGGGTAATATTTTACCCATAGAAAATACAAAAGATACTAAGGTGGCACCCATTTCAATTCCTGAGGAGATTTGAAATATATACGAATAAATGATGTAGATAAAATAAACCAAAACTATAGCAAGGTACATAAATCTATTTAAACTGTTCTTTCTTTTCTCTTTTTTCTCACCTGATTTTTTCATAAAGCAATCTCCCCAAAATAAAAACCAACCAATAATGCCACAATTATTGCAATTATAAATCCAATAACATTACGGATAAGGGCAACTCTTTTGCCCAGATAGGTAGCTTCCACAGGAAAGGTAATGGTACCAACCATCATCAGGGTGGTAGTAAAAGAGGCAATAATGGTATAGGATATGCCATGTTCCCTCAGTATACCCGCTAAGGGAAAAGCAATAAAGCCTGGCACAGCAGTTATTGAGCCAATCAATGCAGCTAAAATAATATTTACCATATCACTCCCATAGTTAAGATAGGTGATAATCTTTTCCTGAGGAAAAAGAAACAAAATAATAGAAATCAAGATAAGCATAATCAGGAAAGAGGGTAAAATAAAGATAAATTTTTTAAAAGCCAGAAGAAGGGCTTTTTTAGTTTTAGAACAATCAAAGAAAAATGATAAAGCTAATAAAATAGCTGTTAAGCAGAAAGACCACATCGCTTATTCCCCCTTTTGATTATTTATTCAATAAGCTATGAGTTTATATTTCCATATCTTTTTTATAAAAACTGTCAGCCATTAACAAGATATATTATATATTGTTAAGAAATATTTGCCAACCAAAGGAACTTCTCTTTTTTACAGAAAATTAAAATATATTTTATATCTCGACAAAAAGTGAGTTTGGATACAAAAATAGAATTATAGGAAATGCTTTCTTTATAATAGAGGACAAAGTTAAACAGACAGGTGAGATTAATTATATTTTAATCTCACCTGTCTGTTTAACTTCTATTTCAAAAAGGTAATTCCAAATAATAAAATTATCTTATTTTATTTTCCAGTATAGAAGTGATTCCGGTTTTTCTGCTTCCGGTAAATCTGGAACATTCGGTCCTTTAAAATCTGCTGGCTGTTCTTTTGGAATGGGAGGCCATAAATCAGCAGGAATAACAGGGTGATAATCTACCCCTTCCATTCTTTCCTGAAATTCCTTTTGAACAGCTGACAATTTCCCTTCATCGGTTAAAAGATCAAGACCGGCACAAGCCAGCACTTTTGTGGCAAATACGAGACCCTTCCAACCAATGGACATTCCTACCTGCTCAACATTTGTTAAACTATGACCAGGTGTACCAGGTGCAGAAGTAGTTGTATTAAAGGCTATAAGTGGAGCAATGTAGCTGACATCACCGGTATCAGCTGAACCCTTACCGGTATCATCTATTGGTATGTGAATAGAGCTATCTAAACCACTTAAAGGTAGATTATATTTGTCAGCAAGAGTCTGGACAAACTGATTTTCTTCTTCAGTAAAGGCAGGTGCTCCAACATAATTCATGTTTTCTATTATCAGGTCTGAACCTGTTCTATTGGGTATCTTGTTATAAAAAGCACCAACAACCTGCATGGTAACATCTGTCCCACTGGCAAGAGCACCGGCACGCAGACAATCATCTATCCCGCCGTCTCGAGACCGTAATTCGTCAATATCCTTCATCATAGGGCCACGAAGCACCAGTCGCATCTGAGCATATTCAGGAACAACGTTAGGCGCCTGGCCTCCATCGGTAATGATATATTGTATTCTCATAGGTTCAATCATATGTTCCCTTAAAAATTCCATAGCAATAGAGCTTATAGTTAATCCATCCAGCGCGGAACGACCCTTTTCTGGTGCAGCTCCGGCATGGGAAGGTACCCCAAAATATTTAACCTCTAAAATTTGCACTGCTAAATTAGAACCATAATTACAATCATTTTTAGTTCCCGGATGCCAGCTTAAAAATACATCACACCCGTCAAAGACTCCTTCTCGTGCCATCCATACTTTTCCACCATGGGTGTCTTCGGTTGGTGTACCAAATAGTTTTATGGTTCCATCAATATTGTGTTTTTCCATTGCCTCTTTTAAAGCGATAGCACTGGAGACACTTCCGGTACCAAATAAATTGTGCCCGCAGCTATGTCCATTGGGTAAAGCATCATATTCAGCCAGAATGCCTATAACAGGTTTTCCCGTTCCATGGATATATGTTCCCACGAAACTGGTTGGCATTCCTGCCAGTCCTCTTTCCAGGCCAAAGCCACTCTTCTCCAATTCGCTAACCAGAAGATCTGATGACTTAAATTCTGTTAAACCCACTTCGGCATACTCCCAGATCTGATGTGATATTTCACTGATATGTTCGGCATTCTCATCAGCCCAACCAATCACTGTTTGTTTGGCATCTTCAATATTAACCTGAGCTAAAGTGTTTAAATTCAAACTAATTACTAATATACATGCTACAATAATTGCTATTTTTGCTGTTATATTTCTTTTCATGAATTTCTCCTCATTTTTTAAATTTTTTTATTAGACAAAAGATTCCATCTTAGCAAATACCGCTTATCAAGTAACAAAAACTAATCTATAGCTCCTTTGTTTCCTCTTTTTTACATATCCATTCCTCCTTTCCTTTAATTCTAAAAACAAAAAAACCACGAATGAATATAATCACCCGTGGTTAAATAAAAAAAGACCACAGGCTCTTACCTGATTCTCTGAGGTAAATGCCTGTGGTCTGCTTAGAGACTTTTTATTTTCTCCTACCAATCCCTAAAGGCATTTGCCTCAGGAATAAAATAGAAGAAGAAATATGAATTCACAATATTTTTATTTTTTAGGTTTGCTATATTTTTCTTTTTCAACATAATCAAAACTCTTATAATTATTTTGTTATATGTTAACCATTGCTTTCTTGAATGTCAAGGGAAAATCAAAATATTTTGTAATATATTTGCTAAAAAATATTAAAATAATATATTTGTAACATTATCTGTGATCAGTATGGCGGAAATCAAGCTCTTATCTATTATAATTCAAATCCTAAAAAAGTTTTTACTAAATAGCCAATAAGAAAGGAGAGTGCCGCTACTCCCATGCTGATAAAAGCCATTTCTAAAAATCTCTTTTTAAAATTATAATCATTGACAACAGAGATATAATAATTAAACACAAAGATAATGGTTAGCGCTACTACCACAGTGATAGCAAGACTGTAGAAATAATTATTAATTAAGAAATAAGGAGTAATCAGGGCTATTACGGTCACGATATAAGCAATCCCGGTATAGAGTGCCGACTTACCTGCTCTCTTATGTTCTTCCGGATCCTGTTCTGCTTTGTTGGATAGATACTCACTTGCCGCCATAGACAGGGATGCAGAAATACCGGTAATGAGTCCTAAAAGAGCTATTATTCTCGAATTCTGAACAGAAAAGGTAAAGCCTGCCAGTGCACCGGTTAGTTCCACCAGAGCATCGTTCAACCCCAAAACCACTGAGCTCATATAGGATAGTTTTTCTTCATAAATCATGTCTATCAGTTCTGCTTCGTGTTTTTCTTCATCTGCAATTATATCTTTCATCTCCGGTATAACATTAAGCATCGCTTTATAGTTTTTCTGAGCCTCCTCTTCGCTCCTCTCCTGTAGTTTGATACCAAAAGTTAAGCCAAATATCCGGGCTATAAAAACATAGAAAAATACTTTAAACCGGTCTACCTGTAAATCTGTTTTAGTATACTTTTTAAATATTTCGGCATGCTTTTTCTCTTCATTGCATATCCTGGTTAGTATTTTTGAATTATGGGGGTTTTTTGTCAACTGAGCCAGCCTGCAATACACCTGCTCTCCTACTAATTCATCTTGCTGCGCTTTTTTTAGCTCATCAATCTCTTTTTTACTCAAATTATAGTCCATAAATATATTTCCCTATCTTTTAGTAAAAATATCGATTACCATTCTTTGCTCAGTCTAAGAAAAATAATTAAGGGTAAAGAATGATAAAGTTATTATTTTAATTAGAAATAAAAATAGATAGAAAGTACAGTCGCTATTACCAGACCAATAATGGCACCTACAATTACCTCAAATGGTGTATGTCCTATGAATTCCTGCATGCGTTCATTTTTAAATCTATCTTCTTTAAAAAATGTCAGCAATAGCTTATTCAATACTTTTGCCTGTTCACCGGTCGCTCTTCTTACTCCTGCGGCATCAGCCATAATTACTATTGCCATAACACTGGCTAAGGCAAACATAGCAGAGTCCCAGCCCTCTTTAAAGCCAATTGAAACTGCTACACTTACCGAGAGAGCAACATGGGTACTGGGCATTCCACCTGCACCAAAGAATCTTTCTGAATCCCATTTCTTCTCAGTAATAAAAAATAACATTAATTTGATTGCCTGATTAACAATCCCGGCAACAATGGCAATCGTTATTATCTTATTATTGAATATAGCAACTATCTCATTAAAAAATCTTATACTTATCGTTCTCCTTTTAAGGTTTTAACGGATACAAATGGACTCAGTAAAAACTATTATTAATTATTATCACTTCTAAGTTTCCCAGCTTTAGCAAAATTTTCTGTTTCCATTTCTCTGATAATAATACTTACTGCATCTTTAGGGCAATTAAGGGTTTCGGAAACAGCTTCAGTGACCTTCTTTACCATCTCCCTTTTCTGCTCTACTGTTCTGCCTTTCAATATCTCTATTTGTAAAATTGGCACAATAAGAACCTCCTTTCTATTATAAAAAGTAATATACCATCATTTAGTAATATTTATATGGTGTATTTTACTATTTTATAGCAAAAATACTAATTCCGGTCAAAAAAATTTTCTTTTTCTGTAGAAATAAGTGAAGGCAATATAGCTTTCAGTTCATAGTTTTAAGTTTTTAGCAATGGGGACAGTAAATGTTTTTGAAAAAATATTATTAATCCATAAATTTTTTAACTAAAAACCAATACCATAAACCTTAAATTTAATTGTTACTGCG
>JAQVGY010000019.1:0-6447 GCA_028696495.1 Atribacterota bacterium | reverse complement strand
GCATTTTCTAAAGTGGTACTGGAATTGCCCTCTATAAGAACATCCTCTTCAGGTATTTCCATTCTTACCAAAAATTCTTTCATAATACCCGCTGCCGGTATATTCTCTCCACTGCCAGGGATAGTGCCTCCGCTTATCAGAATAGGAGAGCCTGTCTCTTTGTATATGAAGAAAGCACCCATTAAACGTGCCAGTGTAATTTCTCCTACCTCAGCATTTTCTTCACCTGTTAACAAACTTCCCGTAATCGAGTCCCCTGACAGAACCACTATTACTGGATTGGTAAGATTCATACTTTCTTTAGAAATATCTCTATTTAGAATATACCTCTCTTCCAGTGGTCTTAAGAAGAGATATTCTCCAAACCAGGAACTGAATAAGAACAAAAAGAAGACCAAAAATAGCATAAAGAAAGTGGCTATCTTCTTCTTTTTAAAAATTAGTAAAATATAGAGCAGCAAAATGGCAATAATAATAACGCCTGGCGGCAAGAACCATTGCATAAGAACCTTACGACACAAGAGTAATGAATTTATCATTTTATCTGTTCACACTCTTTTCTGATTCTTTGCTCTAATAAAACTACTCAGGATTCCCAAAATCAATATTCACCGGTATCGCTGTCTTAAAATAAATATATTCCTGAACTGCCTTTTCAGTATTTAGTTTCACTAAATCTTGCTCTTTGATACTGATAATAATCTCTTTTTCCTCTCCGGGAGATAAATCAATCTCTTCACTTGTCAGGGTAATATAATCCTGAGAGGGTACCAGGGATATTTGCTTCAGTTCACTATCACTATTATTCTTTATTAATATTTTAGTTTCATAAACCTGTTCCCCCATTTCTCCAGCTATGGCAAACTTGTGCAGAGGGTAGATAGAAATGGTCTCTTCTTTTTCTTTTATATAGCCTTCTATTCTCAAGGATATATTCCTTTTATTGGGGTCATTGGTAACCAAGCGAATGTATTCTGTTATTACACCTATCTCTTGATTACTGGAATCATAAATAAAATTAAACTCCCTCTCTTCATCAGGGGCAATCTCTATTGGAAATTCGGGTATTTCCTGTTCATAATGTACCTCATTTGGCAGCACAATATTTTCAATTTCTAAAATTAAGTCACCCTGATTGGATAATGTTACCAGGAATGAAGAAATATCACCATTTGAAAGTAATCCCAAATTCCAACGGTTATCGGATAAGACAATTTTTGGGGCAGGAAGGTGTTCGATATTAGCCTTGATAGCAATTCTCTTTCTATCATTTTCCGGGTCATTACTGTAAATATATACAGATTGGGTTACCTCACCCTCATATCCTCTGGGGTTAAAGGTAACTTCCAACTGGGTAGTTCTCCCGGGTAAAAGTTTTTCATCTTCCAGTACAGTTGCAGTGCAGCTACAAGGAGCCTGGACTCTCTCAATAATGAGAAGCTCTCCCCCCTCATTTTTTAAGGTAAAGATATGGCTCTCTGGTTTATCGGGAGCTATAGTTCCTAAATCTCCTATCTCTTCTGAAACGGCCAATACCGGGGGACCAGAATATTGGTTACCCATCTTATTTATTAAAAAACCCGCTACTATAAAGATAGATAGAATGATGATTACTATTACAGCAAACCTATTTCTTGGCATTATTACTTCAACCTCTTTCTTTAATAGATTTAATAAAATAGAACAATTTTACATATTTACACTATGTTTTAAGGGTATTCCTTTAAAGATTATATCAATCTTATTTTTTTATCACTTGCTCCGCTCTTCCTGATGTTGCCCACCATCCTGCTTTCACTAAATCCTTCTTCTTTCAATAATTTTAATAGCTGTCCGGCATCTTTCTCCTCAATTGAAATAAGGAGTCCGCCTGAGGTTTGAGCATCATAGAACAATATTTCTCTGGCAAAATCAAGTTCTATTCTTTTTTCCACTTCACAGGAAAAATATTTTAGATTTGAGAGGCTGCCCCCGGGAATAATATCCCTCGCCGAAAGGTCTATAGCACCTTTCAAAATTGGGACTTTATCTATCACAATATCAGCACCAAATTCACTGTCTTTTAGCATTTCACTGAGATGTCCCAGGAAACCGAATCCGGTAATATCAGTCATGCTATTAACAGGCAATTTTAAAATAGCATCTGAGATATTATTGAGCTTTGTCATCCAGCTAATTGCCTCCTGAGTATCTGATACAGTTATCTCACCTGCCTTCAGGGCAGTGGAGATTATGCCTGTGCCCAGCGGTTTTGTTAATATCAGGCTATCCCCTTCCTGACATTTATTATTCCTTATTATTTTGTCAGGATGCACTAATCCCAAAACAGCCAGACCATATTTGGGTTCATTGTCTTTTACACTATGGCCTCCCGCCACAATTGCCCCTGCTTCTTTTACTTTTTCCCATCCGCCTCTAATTATTTCTTCCAATTCATCCAATCTATCAGCAGGAAAACAAACGATATTTAAAGCCAGGAGGGGCTTCCCTCCCATGGCAAAGATATCGCTCAGGGCATTGGCAGCAGCTATCTGTCCAAAGGTGAAGGGGTCATCCACAATGGGAGTTATAAAGTCGGTAGTAAAGACAACTGCCATATCATTACTTAGACGATAAGTCGCTGCATCTTCATTATTTTCAAAACTGCTCAGTAGATTTGTATCAGAAATATGATTAAGTTTTTTCAAAACCTCACCGAGGTCTTCATAACTTAATTTAGCCGCTCAGCCGGAAGCTGAAACCAGCTGCATTAATTTTTTCTTATCAGACACCCCTCTCACCTCCTTATCTTCGACGATTATAATTTTATTACCATTCTTATTTTCTTAAAAATCTTTCATTCCCTTTCCTTATGGTTATACTCTCCTCATCCATCCTGGTCAATAGGGGGACTATATATTTTCTACTGATATGCAATAAATCACGAACTTGACCTATAGTGATAGATTGTCTTTTTTTTAAAAAATTAATAATTTTATCTTTCATCTCCCCATAAATAGAGGGGGTTATTATTATTTGGTCTTCTAATCTTATGATATTCCCTTGTTCTATCAAATACTCGATAAGTGCAGAATCCTTGGGAAATCTATTTTTTAATTCTTTTTCAGTAGGTAGACTGGTGATGTCTCTTTCAATATATTTTAAAATCTCCTCCAATAATCTGTTTTGCTGAGCTGAAAGATTGACTGCATGTGTGGCAGAAGAGATTAGTCCTTTTTTAAACTTTATTCTGTTAGTATCAGATAAGAAGTTTATTAAATTCAGAAAGAGGTCCTCAGGTATATCAGGAATCTTGTTTCTGAAATGTATAACAGGAAATCCCTCTTTCAGCGGTTCAACCTCATGTTTTTGTTCCAGGTATGTGATTAGCTGTTCACTTATCTTATTCCAGTAATTAGAATCAACTGCCCAATCTCCCCTCAAAAACAGAAGGTTATTCTCATATAATTCTTCTAAATGTTTATTAATTTCCTGCTCAGCATATGGGCTGTCAATCAGCAATTCTCCTCTTTTAATCTTATGATGTCGTTCTAATTCACTAATAATCAACTGGTTTATCTCCAACTTATCCCTCTTTACCAGCCATTTTCCCCAGCGGGGATTTCGAAAACTATGTCTTCCGCTCTGTGTATCAAGAATCCTGCCCCCACCTATGGTCTCATTTAAACCAGGCAGGCGAACCACAAAGTAATCACCGAGCATCAGGCAGAGTGGTTCTCTAAAGCGAATCTGGGCATAAAATTCGTCTTCCGGTTTTGCCTCATTCTGCTCAAAAATAATTGTTCCTCTTAAGATTTTAGTGTGGGAAATAAATTCTATCTCAGAACCATTTTTAAGTCGGAAGGGATTCTTTTGAGGAATGAGTTTTATATTAACATCAAAGACATATCCTGAAGGCATTTTTTGATTGGTATGGATTAAATCCCCTCTCTCGATATCCTCTTTCTTTAATCCGGCAAGGTTAAGTGCTACTCTGCTTCCCAAAACGGCTTTTTCTACAGTAGCATTGTAGCTTTCTATTTGCCTTAAACGTATTTTTTTGCGAGAAGGGAAATGGAATACTGATTGATTCTGATATAAATTACCATTGAGCAGGGTCCCGGTAATCACAGTTCCACTGCCTTTTATTTCAAAAACACGGTCAATAAACAGTCGTGGTTTATCAATGTCTCTCTTCCGGGGAATAGTCTTGCTGAGTTTTTCCACCTCATTTTTTATTTGAAAAATACTATCTCTATCCTTACTGCTAAAATATAGAATTGGTATATCTTGTTTATTGGGAGTATTAATTCGTTCTGCTATCTCTTGCTCAACTTCCCTCAACCGGTCAGCTAAAACAAGGTCGGTTTTGGTAATTATTATCAAACCATAATTAATCTCTAATAATCTGATTATCTGGAAATGCTCTTCTGTCTGTGGTTTCCAGCCTTCTTTAGCATCTACCACCAGTATAAAGGCATCAACAGAAGTAATACCTGTAATCATATTTCGAATGAAATGCTCATGACCGGGTACATCAATAATGCCTATTTTTTCACCATGGGAGGTCTCCATCCAGGCAAAACCAAGGTCAATAGTCATTCCTCTTAATTTTTCTTCTGGCAATCGATCTGCATCCATGCTGGTTAAAGCATATATTAAACTGGTTTTACCGTGATCGATATGGCCGGCAGTACCAAAAATTACCATAGATGATTATTTTGCCTCATTCCTTATTGTTCAATTTTTTTGGTAAAAAGCAGCTGTTATGAGTTCTATCAATTCTTTATCAGAGCCGGGTTCAATTGTTCTGGGATCAAAAAATAGAGAATTATCCTTAACTCTGCCTAAAACAGCAGGGTGGGACATTCTCAATCTTCTGTCTAATTCCTCAATATTCCCTTCATTCTCAATACTTAGCAGAAAGGTGGGTAAATTCTTTCCAGGCAAAGCGCCGCCGCCGACCAGGGATACTCCTTCACTCACCTGAACTGGAATGCCTCTCTTTTTCAAACTCCGGGCTAAGGATTGGCTTCTCTTTTTAATCTCCTGAGCGGGAAGTGAAATCATCTTCCATATTGGTAATTCCTGTAAAGCCCTGTCCTGTAAATAGAATAACAGGGTGGACTGCATAAGGGAGAGAGTGATTTTCCCCACCCGAAAAGTACGATACAAGGGGTCTTTCCTTATCTGGCTTATATAATCCTTTCTGCCACAGATGATTCCCCCCTGGGGGCCTCCTAATAACTTATCGGCACTGAAACAGACCAGTTCCGCACCACACCTTATCATCTCCTGCACCATAGGCTCATGTACCAGGCCAAACTGTTCGGTGGGCAGAAAGGTTCCGCTGCCCAGATCAACCACCACGGGAAGACGGTATTTTTTCCCTAAAACCTTAAGCTCTCTTGTTTCTACTGATTGGGCAAACCCTTCTTGAGAAAAATTACTCTGGTGAACCTTCAACAGTAAAGCGCTATTTTCATTAATTGCTTGCTCATAATCATTGAGATTGGTTTGATTGGTAGTCCCCACCTCCCGTAGAATTGCCCCACTCTCCTTTAATATGTCAGGAATACGGAAACCTCCGCCAATCTGCACCAGCTCTCCTCTGGATATAATTACCTCTTTGCCTTTTGCCAGCACTTTTAAAATCAGAAAAACAGCAGCAGCATTATTATTGATAATAAGTGAACTTTCTGACTGGCTGAACAGAGACAGCATTCTCTCTACAAACTCCCCTCTCCTGCCTCGAGCTCCCTCAAAAAGGTTATATTCCAGATTATTATAGCCTGTCAGGGCAGGCAGGGAATTATCGATTATTGCCTTTCCCAGAACAGCTCTCCCCAGATTGGTATGTAAGATTACCCCTGTTCCATTTATAACGGGACGTATGAAAGACTGGAACTCCTTACGGATTAAGGCAATACATCTGGCTGTGATATCTGCTAAGGATGAGGGGGTAGAACCATTCTTTATCTTTCCTCTCTCCTCTTCTAAGACCTGCCTCACCAGCGAAGTAATCATTTTTCGTGAATATTGCCTACCCGCTGATTCCAGCTCTTCCAACTGTAAAACTTCCTCTACACTGGGAATTTGGGCTAATTGGGAATGAAGATTATCTTTTATACTCTTATTATGCTGAACAGCCAAATTAAACTATATTCTCCTTGTTTTAAATATAATAAATATACTAAGAGGGGGCGAGTTATATTATAATAGTCTGCCTTTTAATAGTATCTTTTTATCTCCTATTTTAAAATTCCAATAATCTAAAATGAAATGATAACATATTTTAACATAAACTAAATTTAATACAAAATGCCCATTCTGGTATTTTCATACCATTGATGGGCATTAACAATAAAATGGCGAGAGGGGTGGGAATCGAACCCACCGCGGTAATCTTGAAATCACCGCCCACGGATTTGAAGTCCGCAAGGTCCACCAGAACCTATCCACTCCCCC
>JAQVGY010000116.1 GCA_028696495.1 Atribacterota bacterium | reverse complement strand
ATCTCTCTCAAGACAGTTTCAGGTCAGGAAGAGTCGGTAATTCAGGCTTTAAATGAAAATTTCAGTAAAGATAACCTTCCTTTAGGAACTTATTCCTGGCGGGAATCTGCTCAAACTGTCATTGCCTATAGTGAAATTGAAAAACAGGCAATTGGGGGAATCATGTCTATGGTCCTGCTTATTGGAATGGTCGGTATTGTTAACAATATTATCCTGTCTTCTCTGGAGAGGAAGTCGGAAATAGGTATGATGAAAGCACTGGGTATGAGGGAATGGGAGATTGTATTCGTCTTTATGGTAGAGGCAGCAGGTATCGGTGTTATGGGTGGATTAGCAGGGTGTCTGCTGGGTTTTCTCGGGGTGAACTGGCTGGTAAATAGTGGTTTTTATTTAGGGTTTTATGGGGATTTATCTCAATACAGCATACCACTTCTTGATACAATTTATGGTACCTGGAATTACAGGGCTTTTGGTTTTATCTTTTTCCTGGGAATTATTGTTGCATTGTTATCGAGTATTTTTCCGGCCTATTGGGCAGCACATAAAGACCCAGTTGAAGCTATCTACCGGCGGTAAGGAGGAAGGAAATGAAGTATTTATGGAATCTTGCGAAAAAAAATCTATTACGTTCAAAAACAAGAACCATGGTCTCAATCATTGCCATCGCCATTGCTATCCTTTCGGTTGTTTTTCTAAGAGGCATGATAAGTGGAGTACTGGCCTCTACATTTGAAAATCATATTTATTATAAAGCCGGCCATATCCGGGTGATTGATGAGGAATATGGACGTAAAGAACATCTATTGTCGCTTAATTATACGGTTAATGGTTTTACCGGCGAAGGTTATAAAGGTATGGCTGATAGTTTAAAACAGGTTGAAGGTGTTGAGCAGGTCCTGCCGAGGATAAAATTTGGTGCCATGGTAAGCACAGAGGAGAAGCTAATATCGATGATGGGCTGGGGGGTAGACCCTACTGAAGAGATTAAATTTACCGGGATAGACCGGAAGATTACCGAAGGCAGAATGGTTGTCCCTGGTGAAAGGGAAATAGTAATGGGTGCCGGTTTAATGAAAAAAATTGATAAAAAAGTTGGAGATAAAGTCACTTTTCTTTATAATACTGCCTTTGATTCTTTTCAGGCTTCTACTTTCCAGATTGTAGGGAGAATGGAGAGCAGTCTCGATTTGTTGAACAATACCCTGTTTTTACTGCCTTTAGACCAGGCACAGTCTATTCTAAATATGCCCGACGAAGTAACTGAATTGTTAATTGTTACCCCTCATTATAATCGAGCAGGTTCTGTCTTACCCCGGGTTGAGGAATTGTTTATAAACCATGGACAGTCTGGAAAATACAAAGTGCAGCCCTGGAATAAAGGGTATGAACTCATTGAGGTTTTTTCCGTCGGTGTTATCATCTACAACTTTATATACATATTTATCATTATTCTGGCCTGTTTTGTCTTAATCAATACCCTGATTATGATTGTTAATGAAAGAACCCGGGAAATTGGGATGATGGGTGCTTTAGGGATGAAAGCAGGGGAGATATTGTCCCTGTTTGCTATGGAGGGAGTTCTTATGGGGGTATGGGGAAGTGCAATTGGAGTTATAATTGGCGGTATCTTAACCAAAATCTTTTCTGTAGTGGGGATGGATTTTGGTGCAGCCATGGAAGGAATAGCGGCAGAACTGATGTTTGAGTCAATCTTCTATACAGTTTTCAGTTTAGAAAATCTGATTTTCGCCTTTATACTGGGTGTGGTGGTCGTAACGGCAGCCTGTATGCTTCCTGCCAGAATGGCAGCCCGTATGGAGCCTAATGAGGCCTTACGTTAATTGAAATAGATGAAGGGAGAGATAAATAGATGCAAAAAGAAAAAGAATGTAAAATTTTATTCATTGCCATATTAAGTATTGTTTTATTTATTACTTTAACCGGACTATCTTTAGCTCAGCTGACAGCAGAGGAGATTATCCAAAAAAGAGATGATAATGAGTATATCCAATCTTCTTATGCCGAGGCCACCATGGTTATCAGCCAGGGCGGCAGAAGAATAGAAAAGAGCATGCTCATGTATTCTCTGGAAAAAAATGGGCTGGTAGAATTCACCAATCCGGCGGATAGAGGAACCAAATACCTGAAAAGAGATGACAACCTGTGGATGCTCTTCCCTGATGCAGAAGATATTGTCAAGATATCCGGACATATGTTAGAGCAGGGTTTTATGGGCAGTGACTTCTCCTACCAGGATATGATGGAATCAGATAAGCTCACCGAATTATATACCTTCGCCCTGTTGGAAGAGGATACCTTCAATGACCGTCCCTGCTATGTCCTGGAAGCCATCGCTGTTCCCGGGCAGAAGGTTTCCTATTATCGACGGGTTTCCTGGATAGACAAAGAACGCTTTATAGGCCTTAAAGAAGAGCTATATGCCGAAAGCGGCAGATTATTGAAGACAAGTGAAGTGGAAGAAATAGAGCAAATTGATAACCGCTGGCTACCCGTTCAAATGGTTATGGAGAACAAATTACGCCGGGATACCTATACCAGATTTATCATTAATAAGATTGAATTAAATCCAGAACTGGATGAGAGCATGTTTAGTCTGCAGAGTCTGAGATAAGAAATCTATTTTCAAAAAAGAACGGAGTGTCATTTTATGAAAAAAGGCCAGCCATTTATCAGATTGCTGTTAATACTGGTTGCGATTATTATCTTCCATTCC
>JAQVGY010000115.1 GCA_028696495.1 Atribacterota bacterium | reverse complement strand
AAGCCAGAATCAATAGTATAAATGAACAAAGAATAAAAAAAGCCTTAAACCAGGGAAAGATAGTTATTGTTGCTGGATTTCAAGGAATTGATGATGAGGGTAATATTACTACTCTGGGAAGAGGAGGTTCTGATACTACAGCTATTGCTCTGGCAGCCAGAATGAAAGCCGAATTTTGTGAGATATATACAGATGTAGATGGTATTTTTACTGCCGATCCGGGACTGGTACCTGAGGCAAGAAAAATTAAAGAGATTTCTCATGATGAAATATCAGAGATGGCTATTTTAGGTGCCAAAGTACTGTATTACAGAGCAATTGATATTGCCCGAAACTATGGTATTAAGATATTGGTAAAATCGACTTTTCAAAACGGTACAGGCACGATGATTAGGACAAAGGAGGAGATATTGATGTTAGAGAAAGTAAACGTAAGGGCAGTGACTCATGAGATGAATGTCGGGAAGATAATATTAAAAAGTGTTCCAGATATTCCAGGAATTGCCGCTAAGCTATTCAGAGCATTGGCTGACGAAGAAATCATTGTTGATATGATTATACAGAGTGCCGAACAGGATAAAATGAATGATATAGCCTTTACAGTTGCCCAGAACAATTTAGAGAAGGCGATTGGTATAACAAGAAAAGTAGCTGAAGATATTGGTTCTCCAAAGGTACTTTCTGATAAGGAAGTGGCTAAGATATCTATAGTAGGAGCCGGTGTTACTTCAGACCCGCGTATTGCAGCCCGTATGTTTGAAGTACTGGCAGGTAATAATATAAATATTGATATGATAAGTACCTCTGGAACAAGAATATCCTGTCTGATTCAAAAAGAACATATAGAAAAAGCCGTAAGAGCTGTCCATCAAGAATTTCATTTAGAGGAGGAAGATTAGAAAATGAAACATTATAATGTAGCAGTAGTAGGTGCCACCGGAGCAGTAGGGGAAGAGATGGTTAGAATCCTGGAAGAGAGAAGTTTTCCCATAAATCACCTTTCCTTATTAGCTTCCCATCGTTCAGCAGGTAGGGAATATTATTTTAAAAATGAAAAGATTGAAGTGTTGGAATTAAAAGACGATTCTTTTCAAGGGATTGATATTGCCCTATTTTCGGGAGGGGATGAGGTTAGTAAACATTATGCCCCTCTTGCTGTCCAGGCGGGAACTGTGGTTATTGATAATGGAAAATACTATAGAATGGACCCGGATGTACCACTGATTATTCCCGAAGTCAACCCTGAAGATATTAAGAAACATAAAGGCATTATTGCCAATCCCAATTGCTCTACCACCCAAATGGTGGTTGCTTTAAAACCAATCTATGATGCAGTTGGAATTAAAAATGTTATCTGTGCGACCTATCAATCAGTATCCGGTACCGGAAAAGAGGCTATAGAGGAATTGAGAGAACAGACCAGAGCTTTCTTAGAAGGTGATAATATTGATATAAAGGTATATCCACATCAGATTGCCTTCAATATACTACCCCAGATCGGCTCATTTGATGAGACGGGATACTCATCAGAAGAGATTAAGATGCTGGACGAAACGAGGAAAATTCTTAATGATAATAATATTAATGTTTCGGCAACAACGGTAAGGGTTCCGGTTTTCCGTGCCCATGCCGAAGATATACATATTGAAACTAAGAAAGAGATAACTCCAGCCCTAGCCAGAGAGTTATTAGACAAATTTCCCGGTATAAAAGTAATTGACCAGCCTGATGTGGGTAAATATCCTCTTTCTCTGATGGCAGAAGGGAAGGATGAAGTCTTTGTGGGAAGAGTAAGAAGAGACCTGGTATTTAATCCGGGATTGGCTATGTGGGTTGTTTCTGATAATCTTCTAAAAGGCGCAGCCCTAAATACCATTCAAATTGCCGAACTATTAATTAAATAGTATATATAAGATATAAATATAATAAGCTAATAGCTATCTTAAAATGAGATATTTAGTATAAAATAATATAATTGGCAGGATTTTTTAACAAAGATTATTTTATTGCTATTATGGTATAATAAAAAATGTATGTATTATCTGGTTATAGGAAAAGTTTATACCGGTGTTATCAATAGTTTTAGAGCATCCGGGTTTTTGAATTTCAGAAATTTTGATGCTCTAATTACTATTATTAAATCAGGTCAAAAGTTTTAATTTTTAGTAAAGAATCAAAGAGTCCACAAAAACAAGAGTACTAAGAATAAAAAACTTATCATATAATATTAGAACCGAACATAAGGAATTAAATACAAAGTACCAATAACCAGCAACTATTTTGTGTATGGCAAAATGTGCAAAACGTGTATAACGAATTTAAAGGTATACACTGTACTTATATAATACACCTGTTATCAAACGCAAAACTTCTTTTAATCAGAGGAGAGGATTGCATAATGCTGGCAAATATAGTCTTTTTTGTTTTTGGGTTTGTCCTGGCATTTCTCCTATTTTTAATAATGTGGCGCTTATTCCTTCGTCCCCGTGATTCGGGGAAAGAGATAGCAATATATTCTTCTATTGAACAGCTTCGTTCAGTAGGAGAACTGGTAGCCTTTAAGATGGTAACCAAGGAGATTGTTACTGCCTCACAGCATTGGCTGGGTGATATCGGGAAGAGGTATTTTCAATGGTTTGTCTCTACCAAAAAGATGGCTATGATTTTTGAGTTTGATATTGATTTTCGTTATAATTTACGTAGTCCCGATTTTATAATTGAACAGGTCAATGAGGGTAATTTTCTACTGAAAATGCCCCCCTGTCT
>JAQVGY010000114.1 GCA_028696495.1 Atribacterota bacterium | reverse complement strand
CCCTGGGCAATTGGCTTAGAATCAGGAGCAGCCAGTGGATGGCCTGGCACTGACTGGATCGAAGATATTATGCTTCGCATTGCTTCCCCGGAAACCTATGACGCCTGGGTTGATCACAAGATAGCCTGGACCAATGAAGTTGTGAAGGAGGCATTTGATATCTTTGGAGAGATTGCTCGCAGTGACAAATATGTCTATGGTGGTCCAAATGCAGTTTTGACTATTCCTTTTGGAGATTCCCCTGATGCCTTGTTTACAGATCCCCCAAATGCATATATGCACCGCCAGGCAACCTTTATTAAGAGCTTTATTGAAGAACATTTCCCTGATTTAGTGGCAGGTGAAGATTTTGACTTCTTCCCATTCCCACCCATTAAAAAAGAATTCGGTAATCCTGCCTTAGGTGCAGCAGATATGCTTTCTATGTTTAATGATACACCAGAAGCAAGAGCTTTCATGAAGTATATTGCATCTGCACCGGCACAGGAAATTTGGGTTGGTGAACTGGGTAAACTGGCACCAAATCAGAAAGTTGACCCCGGTGTATATCCAGATGATATAACTCGTAAAGCTGCTAAATTCCTGGGAGAAGCATCTGTGTTCCGTTTTGACGGTTCTGACCTGATGCCTGCCGCAGTAGGCTCCGGTTCGTTCTGGACTGGAATAATGGATTATGTCAGTGGAGAATCTCTGGAAAATGTATTATTACAGATTGAAGCAAGCGCATTAGATGCCTATAGACAATAGTTATAAAATGAGAGTGACATTATAGTATAGTATTTAAAATAGTTAGCTGGTTTAAATAAATAAACCAGCTAACTATTAATTATTTTTACTTATAGAGTCTCAGACTTACTTAAAATGTGGAAAAATACCAAATCTTTGATTCCCAGCATCTCTATTGCTGCAGAAACCACTTTCTTATAAAGTGGAATGATTAAACGGGAGAAAATATACTGCAAATAGTTTAGAAAAGGAGACGGACTATTATGCGAACAAAATGGTTTACCCCCTGGTTTTACGTCATTCCCGCTTTAGCAACCCTGGTCTTTTTTTTGATCTACCCCTCCGTAAATACACTTATTATTTCCTTTTTTGGTCCACAATCAAAAGAGTTTGTTGGTTTTTCCAACTATATTTATTGTTTTACCAATGAAACGATGCTATCAGCGTTTCGAAATAATCTACTATGGGTCGCTCTTTTCGTCCCTTTGACAGTTTTTTTAGGATTAATAATGGCTGTGATACTTGATAGAGTCCATTACGAATCATTGATAAAATCGATAATATTTATGCCTATGGCTATTTCGTTTGTTGGGGCGGGAGTTATCTGGAAATTCGTATATTCCTATAGACCGGTGGGAAGCGGGCAAATTGGTATTCTCAATGCTTTTTTATCTTATGTAGGAGTTCAGCCAATACCCTGGTTAATTGAACGCCCCTGGTTAAATAATATCTGTTTAATAATAGTTGGGATTTGGATTTGGACCGGCTTTTGTTTGGTGGTTCTTTCTGCCAGTTATAAAGGAATTCCCAGAGAATTATTGGAGGCAGCCAGAGTAGACGGTGCCAATGAATATAGGATTTTCTGGAAGATCATTCTACCTTTAATGAAGCCGACCGTGGCGGTTATAGCGACTACCATGCTCATAAATGTTTTAAAAGTATTTGATATTGTCTATGTTATGACCAATGGCGGATTTTCAACTGAGGTAATTGCAAACAGGATGTATAAAGAGATGTTTCTATTCCGAAACTATGGGAGAGCAAGTGCAATAGCAATCTTATTACTCCTCTTTATAATTCCTATGATTGTTATTAATGTGCAACGCTTCAGAGAACAGGAGGCTACACGATGAAGCCAAAATTCAGACAATTCCTTTTAAGTACACCTATGCATATATTTATTATCCTGATAGCAATTATCTGGGTTTTTCCCACAGTTGGACTGTTGATTACCTCCTTTCGTCCTTCCTCAGCAGTGGCTTCTTCAGGGTGGTGGACAGTCTTAATGCACCCTTTTAATTTTTCGCAATATACCCTTGCCAATTATCACGATGTTATTACAAAAATTGGGCTGGGCAGAACTTTCATGAATACACTTATTATAACTCTACCTGCCTGTATTTTGCCCATAATCATTGCTTCTTTTGCTGCTTATGCTTTTGCCTGGATGGAATTTTGGGGGAGACGTTTTTTCTTCATACTCTTTGTGGGGCTATTGGTAGTACCTTTACAGATGACCCTTATTCCTATTTTAAGGATATTTAATAGACTTGGTTTAGCAGGTTCTTTTTTTGGTATCTGGTTGGCTCACGCCGGATACGGTCTACCCCTGGTAATTTATCTGATGTACAACTATATATCCGGTTTGCCCAGTGAAATATTCGAATCATCTACGATTGATGGTGCTACTCCTTTTCAGATATTTAAAAGTATTGTTATTCCATTGTCGGTTCCGGCGATTGCCTCTATTGCTATTTTTCAGTTTATCTGGGTATGGAATGACCTGTTAGTGGCTCTGGTTTATTTAGGAGGTACTCCAGATGTAGCTCCATTAACAGTCAGAATCAGTGCCCTGGTCGGTTCCTATGGACAAAATTGGGAATTATTAACCGCTGCTGCTTTTGTTTCCATGATATTACCATTGATAATATTTTTAAGCCTGCAACGATATTTCGTAAGAGGAATTTTAGCTGGTTCTGTAAAAGGATAATAAAGTTTATAATAGTCGTTGGTCGTTGGTATTTAGTTGTTAGTTTTAATAGTAAAGTTCTTAGTTCTAAGTTTATAGT
>JAQVGY010000113.1 GCA_028696495.1 Atribacterota bacterium | reverse complement strand
GAACTTAAATGAGAATAAGAAAGCAACCATTCTTACCAAAAAAGAAGAAGAAAAAAAATGGTATCAATTAAAAGGAACCTGCAGTTACATCGAGGAAGGGCCTCAATACGAAGAATTCAAAAAATGGGTAAAGGCTAAAAAAGAAACCCTTCCCGCTAAAGGAATGGTTATTTTTAAAGTTGAACATATCTTTAATGTGGCTGCTGGCCCAGATGCCGGAAAACCCATTGCCCAATAATATATTTATTCCCAATAAAAATTCATTATGAACATTTTTAATTAGCTCTGGCACTTTAGTCTCTATTGGTTTCTATAGATATTCAGTATGGGTGGGATAGCCTATTAATGAGTTAATTTCAATCTCTTCAATACTTCTACATAGGGTATCGGCGTTAAAGAGATTAATATAAGCAGTACCCATTGAGAAGGACTAAGTGTAACAACCTGAAAAACTGATTGCAAAAAAGGTATCAGCATAACAGCCAGCTGCAGTAATCCGGAAGTTATAATTGCCCACACTAAATAATGATTACTAAAAATACCCTGCCTGAAAATAGAAAACCTATTAGAACGGATATTTAAGGAATGCCATAACTGGCTAAAGCTCAGTGTCCCAAAAGCCATCGCCTCACCTACATCTAAGGAATATTTACTGTAACCATAATAAAAGGCAATAAGGGTAATAATTCCAATAAATAATCCTTGAGAAGAGATATTGAATCCCATCTTCCCGGAAAAGATACCTTCTTTAGGGTCTCTGGGAGGTCGCCTCATCACATCCTTCTCCGCCGGATCCAATCCCAGTGCCAGAGCAGGCAAGCCATCTGTTACCAGGTTGACCCAGAGTATCTGGATAGGAAGCAGAGGGCGGGGCAGACCTATTAAAATGGCAACAAAGATGGTCAGGATTTCCCCTAAATTACAGGATAATAGGTACTGTATAAATTTTCGAATATTCTGATATATTTTTCTACCCTCCTCCACTGCTGAGACAATGGAAGAAAAATTATCATCAACCAGAACCATATCTGCTGCCTCTTTAGTTACATCAGTACCGGTAATGCCCATAGCTATTCCTATATCGGATTTTTTAATGGCAGGTGCGTCATTTACACCATCACCGGTCATGGCTACCACCTGATTATTCTTTTGTAAGGCAAGGACAATTCTCATTTTGTGCCTTGGTGATACCCGGGCAAAGACGGTGGTCTTCATCACCACCTCTTCCAGTTCTTCTTGCGACATTTTTTCTAATTCAGAGCCGGTAATTATTCTGTCTCCCGGTCGATAAATATTTAGTTGTTCGGCAATAACCTGGGCAGTTAATTTATAGTCCCCTGTTATCATAATCGGACGGATTCCCGCTCTGCGACATATCTTTACTGCCTCTATCGCCTCTTCTCTGGGAGAATCGAGCATAGCAATCAGCCCCAAAAAGGTTAACCCGCTTTCCATTTTGTCTACATCCAGCTTATCTTTCTGTACTATATTTTCTCTCTCTTGTGGGCCTATTTCCCGATAAGCGACTGCTAATACCCTAAGTGCTTCTAAGGCTAATCTGTTATTCTGCTCAATAATCTTTTCCTTTTGGGATTGGGATAATGGTAATACTTTGCTGTTGCTTCTAAAGCTATTACAACGCGCTAAAATCTGTTCAGGAGCGCCTTTGGAAAATAGAATCTCTTTACCTTCAGGTGTTCGATGGATGGTTGACATTCTTTTACGTTCTGAATTAAAGAGTAATTCTCTTAAGCGAGGATATCTATTTTCTAATTCTTCTTTCTGATAGCCAGCCTTGGCACCAGCTACAACCAGTGCCCCTTCAGTCGGGTCACCAACAATCTCCCATTGTTCTTTCCCCTCAATCTGTCTTAAGTATGAATTGTTACAAAGGGCTGCTGCTTTTAGTAAGAAAGAAATAGTCTCATCTTCATCGGGTTGTATTGGAGTATTTTCCTGCCGGAATTGTCCCAAAGGCTGATAGCCCGCTCCATCTACTTCTATCTCTCGTTCAGGAAAAACCAGTTTTCGAACAGTCATCTCGTTTTGTGTTAAGGTACCGGTCTTGTCTGAACAGATTACCGTAGTTGCCCCCAGAGTCTCCACTGCCGGAAGACGTCTGATAATAGCATTTTTCTTGCTCATCTGCTGTACACCAAGTGCCAGGACAATAGTAACTACAGCAGGCAATCCTTCCGGCACCGCCGCCACAGCAAGAGAAATACCGGTGAGAAACATATCAAAAAAGGGAATACCTCTAAGATATCCCAATAACACTACAACGACTATCACTGAGAGAATGATTATCCCTAAATTTTTACCTACCTGATTTAATTTCCTTTGCAGAGGAGTTGGTTCTTTTTTCTGTTCCTGCAGCATACCGGCAATATGCCCGATTTCTGTATTCATCCCGGTAGCAATTACCAGCCCCCTGCCTCGCCCGGCTATTGCCGTAGTGCCCATATAAGCCATATTCAGTCGGTCACCGAGTGAAACCTCTCCTTGGTTATCAATCACCTGATTAGTTTTTTCTACCGGTTCTGACTCCCCGGTTAATATCGATTCCTGAATGCTTAAATCGGTTACCTCAACCAGGCGCAAATCAGCGGGAATCCTATCACCTACCTCCAGCAAAACTATATCCCCCGGAACCAATTGGGTAGATTTTATTTTCTTCCGCTTACCATCTCTAATAACTAATGCCTCAGGAACGGTCATCCTTTTTAAGGCATCCAGCGATTTCTCTGCCCTGTTTTCCTGTACCACACTTAATAGAGCATTTAAAATCACAATAATACCAATGACAATAG
>JAQVGY010000112.1 GCA_028696495.1 Atribacterota bacterium | reverse complement strand
CCGCTGACAACAATATAGGTCTTCGGTGCCTCTAATTCAGCTAACCAGTTTTGTCTTACCGGTGAAATAACTCCAGCTTTTTCTACTGCCTCCATCAAGGCATCTCTGACCGGGAGGAAGGTGTCCTCTGTTTCAATGGCATTGGAAAAGTTGTAATTATCTCCATTGGTAGCCATAAAATCGTTAGTTACTACCGTATAATATTTATCCATCTCCACCGGGGTACCATCTGCCAATACCATGCTGACAATGCGGTTCCCTTCTTCTGCATTTTTATCATACACTACTCTAACTCCTGATATGGCAATCCAGCCTACATTTTCATTCATAATCCCGTGTTCGATATTGGCTTTTACATCTGCTCCGGATATCTTTAAAACATAGAGTGTATTATCAAAAGGCAACACCTCATATAATTTACCGGCAGTAATTTTGCCTGCTGGTATAGGAGTTCTTAAACCTCCACCGTTAGTCATAGCAATCTGGGCACCCACCTTATCCTGCATAACCTGGCAAGCCCATTCTCCCAATAAAGAAGGCCCGGCATAACGGTCATGGTCTAATTCAACAGTAGTTTCACCAAGTACCCTGCCCAGAACCGGTTCTAAGTCTGTTTCATACTTTTCATATATTGCCAGCGTATTGGGATCATCTTGCAAAGTATCGGCTCTCTCATAAAGAATATCTATTGAAGGTTCTGCACTCACCAGTTGATTATCATCATCTAAAGTAAAGATAATCCTGGCAATCGCTCTCCCATTATAATGAGCCTGTACTATCGGTACACCATCGATCAATCCGCTCACAAAGGCATGAACATGTGCTGAGATAACGGCATTAACCCCTTCTACCTTACATAAATCTACCGCCTCACCACTAATATTCCCATCCTCATCCTGGTTGGAACCCAGGTGGGTTAAGGCAATAACTATATCGGCTCCTTCTGATTTCACTACAGGGATCCATTGAGCCAGGCTGGCTACCGGGTCTTTGAATTCATAATTTTCCACATTCTCTTTGAGGGTCTTGTAGGATGTCTCCGGGGTTGCTAATCCTATAAATCCTACTTTAACTCCCGCTCTTTCTAAAATCACATAGGGTTCAGCCCATTCTACCGGTTCATCTGTCCTGATATCATAGACATTGGCACAAACAAAAGTAAGATTGCCATCTTCTGCCCATTTGGTAATTCTTTCAATTCCCCAGTCAAATTCATGGTTTCCTACAGCAGAGAGTTCTACACCAATCTCCCTTAAAACCGCAGAGACAGGTTCACCATAAAGCAGATTGGACATAGCACTTCCCTGGTAATTATCGCCAGCAGAGACAATAATGGTTCCATCCGGATTTTTATCTCTCTCCGCCTTTAAGGCATAGGCAAATTTTGCAGCTCCTACATTTTTGCCAGATGGGGCAAGACTGCCATGAAAGTCATTGAATGATAATACCACAATCTCTTTCTCTGCTGCATGGATAGAAAAGATTGTGCCCAGAACAATAAGCAGTATTAACAGTGGCATCGTTAACCTTTTAAATATTTTACTCTTAAACATTTTACCAAAACCTCCTAAATTAAAATTTTTAAATAAATTGACACTAAATTTTTAAAACCCTTACTTCTTATTAAGGGTTTCTTGCTAAATCACCCCCTTCGTCTCTCTTCATTTCTCAATATTTTATTTCTGTTTCTGCTTCTATCCCAAATAAAAAAATGTATCTTTTCGACATTCTCTTTTATTATAAAACATTTTTCTGACAAATACTATTTTGAGTGTATTTTAAAATAAATAAATTATGTGAAGTTGGAATGAGAGGTTTCTCTTTATTAGTTATGTGGTATTAAATTAAAAAAATATTCATTAATTCCATTCATAATTCCCATTGCAAGTTCCTGCTGGTATTCAGGCTGAAGGAGATACCAGTTATCATCCGGATGCATTAAGAAAGCCGTTTCTACCATGACACCCGGTATCTGGGTTTGCCTTAATACAGCAAGGTCAGGCCTTTCCCAAACCCTTGTTCTGGGCAACCCGGTCTTATTTACTAAATTATCCAGAATTATTTCTGCCAGTTTCTCATTATAATTATGATTATAGATGGTCATGTGTCCGTGATAATTGACCGCATCAGCTCCTTCAGCATGGGCATTGGCATGAATACTGATAAAAAGATCAGCCTCCTGTTCAATAGCAGTTTCTATGCGTTTTTGAAGATTAATATTTTCATCCCCGGAACGGGTCATAAACACCCTGGCACCTTTTTCTGCTAATAGTTTCTGTAGGTATCTACTAATCTCTAATACCACATCTTTTTCATGAATATCTCCTGGCCCGATGGCACCCGGAGAATCTCCCCCATGTCCAGGGTCAACTACTATTATTCTGCCCTGAAGAGGATTATCTTTTATGATTGAGGGTAGTCTTCTCAAACTTATTGTCAGCCCTGCCCCATCCCAGTAATAATTAAACCCGTTTAATAGATGAGTCAATTTAATATTTATTGTTATGGCATCAGAAAGCTGTTCCGGAAGGAAAGGGGCAATCTCAATGGTCTGAACAGATGCTGCCTGTCCTCTTACAATTAGGTTATCACTCTGTTTGACACCAAATAGAATTAGTTTTAGCTGTTGGGGCTCATCTTCTATTAAAAAAGGAGTATGTTTCAGGTTATGTAAATGTATCTCAGACCCTCTGTCAGTCTCCTTTAAGGTTATTTCAGAAAGGACTGAGTAGGGATTTATTCCCTCTATTTGAACCTCTTGCACATCATCCTGATGGATTAAATAATTTTCTGTACCTAATTTCACCCGTACATACTCACCAGC
>JAQVGY010000111.1 GCA_028696495.1 Atribacterota bacterium | reverse complement strand
TCAATGCATCAAAATTAAAAGGAGTAGGCCCTTCAGACATATAGTAATTATAGGAAAGATTCCCAGAGAATCCAGGTTGGAATCCTACCTTTAAATCCAATTTACCGCCCAGCATATATCGTGCTTCTCCGGTTAAATATACATCCTGCCTGTAGATGCCTGATGCATTTAAGCTGATATTATCGCTAATTTTAAAAGGTCTGTTGACATTAATAATGTACTCCCCTCTAACATTTTCCTCATCTGTTGCACTCTCATAAAATCTGCCCAGTGAAGCATTAATGCTGTAGTTTATACCGGTATCGAATAGTTTAGCACTGCTTTTATTGAAAACCAGCTCTGGTAATCTATCCAGAGTGCCTGGCCTATTCAAGCTAATTCCCTCAGGGTCTCCCCATAAATTTAAATCGATTAATTTTTCGGTTATCAGTCTGAGGGTATATCCTTGCCCGGTGTACCCTAATTGCCATTGTGGGCGCAGCCAGTGGTCAATCGGCTCTCCTGTGGAATCCTGCGAAGAATATAGTAAAACCAAATTTGAACTTAAGTCATCGCTAATAGTATGGTCATAGACCATTTTAATGTTCCCGGAGCTCGTTGCATTATTCCCTTTTATATTAAAATTATACTTTCCGGTAACTGTCAGCAGGGAATCTTCCCATTTTTTGTAAATATAAAAATCAGGTTTTATAGAATGACTTGTACTTTTGAATGAGTCAGGGTTAATGCTGCTACCATATGATACATTTGCTTTTAACCTTAAATCATTTTTAAAATTTTGCCAGTAATTAATATTGGCATCCACATCATAAATATTCACTGCCTTTCTTTTCAAGGCATAAATATAAAGGACCACTTCACCATCATCAACTCTCTCTTCGCCCAGCTCAAAGGTATGCTCAACCCCGGCTCCCAGCCCCTTTTTTTGCATTAAATCAATATAAACACTGCCATAGGAAGAGGCATCTTTCACATAATTAATCTGATTTTTCAAAAACCATCCTTCGCTGCTGCTCTGACCAATATCTGGAATATAGGGAAGCTGGTTTTTCCCCCTCAGAAAGATTAAGAAAGAAGGGAAGGTGAACATTTTCTTTTTCCCTTCATACCAGGAAACCTTCTTGGCAATAATTTTATCATCGATGTAGATAGTAATCTGTTCTGCTTCGATATGCCAGTGCGGCTCTTCTAAATCACAAGTAGTAAATAAACCGCTTGATATCTCGATGGTTTTGGGAAAATTCTCCAATTTTCCACCCTCATAATAAACCAATCCTCTAATATTTTCTCCTGAGGTTTCACCGGCAAAATCTTCCATAACTATCTTGTCTGTCTTCCAGTTGTAATTCAGCAGCTGACAGGAATAGCTTTCTTCCCCGATATCAAAAATTACATCCTCTTTAGCGATTAATTCATTTCTGTCCAAAATTACTTGAAGATAGTTTGCCTGAAGGCTGATATCTTTATAATTAAGTTTTACATTCTCCTGGGCAACAATCACATCTTCTTCATCGATAACCTGATAACTTACCATGCCAGCATCAATGCTTAATTTTCCCTCCACAAACTCTTCTTCCTCTTCAGGTTCCACTCCCTCAGCCTCTTCTTGAAACCTAAAACGTCCACCGGTAATGGATGTAGCAGTATCTTTATTGCCCGAGTCGTACCCCGTAATCTTTAATTGCCATTGATACTGATGCTTTTTTTGTAACGGCTTGCTCGCCTCTTCAATATTGAAACTTATTTGACTGATATTTATATCATCAAGGACAACTTTCCATATTTCCTCATCCTCGGTCAAATCATAGACTAAAAATTCTCCTTCAGCGGAAAAAATAACATTTTTGAAAGGAAATGCAGTTATAGCAATTGATTGCCATTTAAATTCAGGTTCTTCTTCCTGAACAATTTCGTTGTTAACCGGATAGACAGCAGGGCAGGGGGGTAACCAGAAATCAACATCTACCTGTTCAGTCCTATCGACAGGTTCATCAAAACTGTAACCTTCTATATAATAACTATAAGTGTTTCTGTCTAATACGTCTTTATCAGTCCAGTTGAGCTGAAATCCCTCGTCCTGATAGTCTGCTTTTATTTCCTCAAAATCATCCCTATTGATGCTCTTGTATATTTTATATTCATCAACCATTTCCCACTGAAAAGGAATCCAGAACAATCTAATCTCATATTCCGTGAATCCTTCCCAGAATCTGGTAATAGCTTGAGCTTTTATCTGTTCATCAAATAAAAAATCTGTTTGAGCATTGGCTGTGATATTCATTAGAGAGCTGAAGAAAAAAGACAGGGTCAATATACAGGTACAGGCCAAAGCCAGGGTTAAAAAATAATTTAGAACAGTTTTTTTTCGTAAATTTTTGGTAATGGAAGCGGGAAAAAAGAATATCATTTTTATTATCAAGTTTGTATAAAAAAGAAGATAAGAAAAAATGTTGAGCAGTTCTTCATTAAAGCCAAGGTCGGGAGTATAGTGAAGGGTGTGACGATTTTTATCCATATTGTTAATATTCTGTTTTTTTATTTCCTTCTCTGATTTGTCCAACATATTTCTATTATATTATCTCTTCCCAATTTTTTACAATTATTATTCTATATTAGCCATAATATAGTTAATTTCTTATGTCATTTTTGCTTTTTTATATTATTGAAAACCTACCTCTTAAATTTAGATAAGAGTAAGTGCAGCAATCTCATTCACTGCATTTTGCCTGCCCCTCTGTCATTGCGAGATTTGCTGAAAGCAAATCGTGGCAATCACATCCACTTCTACCCACGCTCTTTATCTTTGCATTTTGTATGTCATTGCGAGGAGCGAAGCGACGCGGCAATCTCATCCACTATTACCCACATCTTCTTTTTT
>JAQVGY010000018.1 GCA_028696495.1 Atribacterota bacterium | reverse complement strand
ATTAAAATGAAATACCCACCCTGGTTACATGGATTTTTAGGTCTTATTGGTTTTATGGGTTTTTATGGATTTGCTAACAGCAATCCCTATGAATTACTATTCTTTACTTTCTTTGTCTTCTTTTCCTATTTTAGATTTATACGAAAGGAATTAGAGTATTTAGGTTTACTGGGGTATGTGGGATTATTTATCGCCATCTTAGGTATATTTGGTATCATTCCAGTTTAACAATTGAGGCAATTTGAAATCATCTGCCACCTACCTATTATTAACGGTATTACACTGATTACCTGAGATTTGAAATAGAAGCATTATTTTCTGTTCAGGTTCTAATAAACCTTCAATCTGCTAAAAATAACCATTGAAATATTATACGAAGACATCTGCGATATCTGCTCATTTTTCTGTTCTAGGACTATTACGTAATTGTTTTTAAAGCCCGGACTTTTTATTAAGAAAGTCACAGATGGGGGCATATTATCATTTTTTTCAGATTGGTTAAACATGAGGAGTTGGGTTAAATATAAGATAAAAATTAAATACTTGATTCTCATTCTAATAACTCTCATTTTAGGATTAACCCTCACTGAAACCACTAAAGTGAAAACAATAACCTCTTATTCACAATTGCAAATTCAGGCAGCAAATATCATGTCAGAGGCAATAGAAGCAATCAGGGCAGATAGAGAAGAAAGAGGTATACCTGTTAATATACAATTAGATCCCAACAAAACCGGTCTAATTGGAGAAGAATATACCATATTGACTACAACTCTGGGTAATTTAAGTGCAAAAAGAACTTCTACTAACCCAGATTTTGCCGCCCTAATGGTGAAATACTTTCAGCAAGTTGATTTAAGACCCGGTGATGTAATTGCTATCGGTTCCAGTGGCTCATTCCCTGCTTTGCTACTGGCTACTCTGGCAGCAAGTGAAGCGATGAAACTTTCTCCTATTACCATCTATGCTATAGGTGCTTCCGAATATGGTGCAACAATTCCCAATTTTACTTTTATCGATATGCTGAACATTTTAAATCAGAAAAATATTATCAACTATAAACTTTCAGCAGTATCTATGGGAGGAAACCATGATCAGGCAGAAGGAATGTTTTTTCCTGATTCCAGAAAGACTATTGAAAATATTGCAGAACAATCAAATACTCATTTTATAAATACCGGTAGTCTGGTTACTAATATTAGAGAAAGAATAAGAATTTATCAGGGAACAGCCGGAGAAAAATCTATTAAACTATTTGTCAATATTGGAGGAGCTTCTGCAAATTTTGGAGACACGATTAATTCCATTAACTTCCCTAATGGCCTGGTGCTTGGAGGGGTGGAAATCCCATCTGTCCCGGAGAGAGGACTGTTATTTGATTTTTTGGCTGCTGGCATTCCGGTAATTCATCTATTAAACATTAGAGACTTAGCTTTAAAAAATGGTATACCTATAGATCCCATTCCTTTTCCTAAAATTGGCCAATCCGAAATATACTACCAATATAGAATACAAAAATGGATTATTCTGTTTACAATACTGGTAGCAATAGGTTTGCTTATTTATTTTAAAAAATTTAACTTATGAAAAATATGAGAAATTAATTGTATTTTCTTGAAAATAGATATAGAATAGTGCTAATTAACTAAATTGTGAAAAGGGATTTTAATTGAGTGGGTGATAATAAAGTTCGAACTAAGGTTATTTTGGTACGACATGGTGAATGCAAGGGCAATAGAGAAGGTCTATTCAGGGGAAGAAGTGACTTCCCTTTAAATGAACAAGGACTTATTCAGGCTAAAGAATTGGCCATCGAGATGAAGCAATATAACCCATTTAGGATATTTACCGGTCCGCTTTCACGTGCCAGACAGACTGCACTTATCATCGGCAGGGAGTGTCACACTGAGATTGAAATACGCGAGGGAATTAATAATATTGAATTGGGTCCCTGGGAGGGACAGGCCAAGCAGGTCATTGCCCGGGAATACCCAGAACAATGGGAAATCTGGTTAAATAAACCAGAAAAACTGTCAGTACCAGGTATAGAAACTCTACAACAGGTTCAAAAAAGAGCCAGAAAAGAACTGGATAGAATTGTCAAGGATTTTAATGGTAAGACAGTGATAATCGTTTCCCACCGAGCTGTCTTAAAACCGCTGATTGCCTCCTGTTTAAAAATAGGCAAACCTTATTTCTGGCGTATCCACATAGATACTGCAGCTTATTCCATTCTGCATTACAAAAAGGGATTGGGTTACACCCTGGTCCAATTGAACCAGAACAGACATCTCAGTGAATTTATTTCCGAATGGGTATGATAGGGAAATCTTTTAATTTTGACAAACGGCAAAACGGAGTAGAAAGTAATGGATAAGATTGATTTAAACCTAATAAAGAAACCATTAATAATTTTTCTTATTTTTATTATTTCCAGTCTAACAGTCCCTTTTTTACTGCCTGCTGCTTTTTTTGGTGCCTATCTCTTCTGGGTAGTCCTATCACTGGCTGTAATTTTGTACGGATTGCTAATAATTGCCGGCGGTGAACAAAAATGAGTAGAACATCAATTATGCTCTGGGGTTTATTAGTATGGTTTTTGCTGGGCTGTATAGTCTCCTATTTAGCCAGAAGGAGAACAGGTCCTGGCATAGCTGAATACTTCATTGCCAATCGTACTATTGGTGGATTTATTTCAGCAATGACCTACAGTGCTACAACCTATAGTACTTTTATGATGGTAGGTTTAGTGGGAATGACCTATTCTGTTGGCATAAGTGCAATGGGGTTTGAGCTGACTTATTTAATGGGCACCATATTATTGTTAGTGTTGTTTGCTCCTTATTTCTGGACCATTGCCAAAAAATATAATTGTATTTCACCTATGGAATTATTGAGCAAAGCATATCAGAGCCGTTCACTGGGTGCTATTGCTACATTATTTTCTATGCTTATGTTAATACCTTATATGTCTGTTCAGTTCACCGGTATAGGTTATCTACTGGAAACCTTAACGGGTATACCTTACCGTGTTAGTGTTTTTATAACTCTGATTATAATCCTGGTCTTTACCCTATGGGCTGGTATGCGTTCTGTTGCATGGACTGATTGTTTGCAATCCATAATTATGCTGGTTTCTTCTTTATTACTCTTATATTATGTTATGAATCATTTTATGGGTGGAGTTGGCCAATTCTTTAAGATTATCCAGGCTGAGCATACTGAATTATTGGCAGCAAATAAGATGTCCTATCAAAGGTTTTTAGGCCTTACGGTTCCCTGGCTTTTCTTTGCCTTAACCAATCCTCAGGTTGCCCAGAGGATGTTTATTCCCAAAGACCAAAGAAGTCTCAAAACAATGATTATTGGCTTTGCTGTCTTTGGCTTCATCTATACTCTCATTGTAATACACTTAGGATTAGCTGCCCGGCATATCATTCCTGAGGTTAACAATACAGATATGATTACTCCCTTAATATTGGAAAAAACACCAACAATGTTAGCCCTAATAGTCTTTTTAGGTATTGTAGCCGCTTCAGTTTCTACTATCAATTCTATTATTCTGACTTTGAGTTCCATGTGTACTGTAGACTTATATGGACAGTTTTTTGAAGTTGATGAAAAAACAAAATTAATGTTTGGTAAAATCATGGTTCCGGTCATTGCGGTTTTGGCATTCTTATTTTCTCTGGGTAAGTTTGGTATCATAGTCGAGCTATCAGTAATGTCCTCTGCAGGATTGCTGGCTCTGGCACCCAGCTATTTTGGAATTTTCTGGCATAAGCGAGATTTGACCGCAGCGCTAAGTAGTATAATTACAGGGGGACTGGTCACAGTAATTACTTATTTTACCGGCTATTACCCTCTTGGTATCTGGCCCGGGGTATGGTGTATCATTGTCTCTACTATTGTATTTATAGCAATTAGCCTGCTAAAATCTCCTTACAAAAATGTTTAAAACGGGTTATCAAAAAAAGTTATTCTTCATAATTCTGAAAAATACTTTTCCAATCGTAGCATGCCTTCTCTTATATTATTCATTGAGGTAGCATAAGAGATTCTTAAATAACCCTCTGCATTTTCTCCAAAATCAATTCCCGGGGTTAATGCCACTCCTGCTTTATCTAAAATATCAAAGGCTAGTCGGAAAGAATCATTGCTAAATTTTTTAACATTTGCCAGTACATAAAAAGCGCCAGAGGGTTCCACCTTACAGGCAATACCTATATCTTGTAATCGTTTTAAAATAAAAATACGTCTCTTATTATATATCGCAGCCATATTTTTTACCGCATCATCACAATTTTTTAAAGCTGCAATGCCGGCTGTTTGAATGAATGAATTAGCACAGATAAAAAAGTTTTGTTGGATTTTTTGTAATGGTCTTATGTATTCTTGAGGAGCAATTAAATACCCCAATCGCCAGCCGGTCATAGCATATCGTTTAGAGAAACCATCAAGAATAAAGGTACGGTCTGTAAATTCTAACATAGAATGTTCCTCACCCTTATATACTAAGCCGTGGTATATTTCATCTGAAAGAGTATAATAGCCTAAATCGGCAATAGCCTGCAGGTCCTCTTTATCATATACCATTCCAGTAGGATTAGAAGGAGAATTTACCATAATTAACTTAGTTCTGGGAGTAATATATTTCTTAATAGCATTTATATCATATTTAAAACCATCTTCTTCGTAAACGGGAACAAAAACCGGATTTCCTCCTAAAAATTTTATTATTTTTGGGTAACAGGCATAATATGGGTTAGAAAGGATTACCTCATCACCCTGCTCCAAAGTAGCTGCAAATATTAGATACATTGCTGGAGATGTACCAGAAGTTACCAGGACCTGGTCCGGGGAAAAATTTATATTATATTTTTTTTGATAATAATGTGCTATTTCTTTTCTAAATTCAATTTTGCCCAAACTATTGGTATAATGGGTGTCTCCTTTTTGAATAGCCTCAATAGCAGCATTTTTAATAACTGAAGGAGTTTCAAAATCAGGTTCGCCTACTTCCATGTGGATAATATTAAGACCTTTTTTTTCTTGTTGCTGGGCCTTTTCCATTACATCCATAGTGATAAAAGGTTGAATAGAATTGGCTTTTTCTGTAATTAGAAAATTATTCTGGTATGTCATATATAATAACCTCTTTAAAATAACAATTTATTTGGTATAGATTTTAAAAGTTTTTATTTTTTAATAATTTTATCAATCTCTTTTGAATCAAGTTCCATTATTCGGGTAAGACCGGTAACTCTGGCTGCATCTTCTGTAAGAGGTATGATATCATCACGTTCAATATGATTCAAGTTGTATTTTCTACATAGTGCCATTAATTGTCGTAATCCGGTACTAATTCTCTCTATATAGTTAAAAATCCCTATGGCACCAAAAGGAATTTGTTCTATCTTATTGCCAAATCTTGCTCTTAATTCAGGGATTCCACAAAATATTTCTGATATTGATTGTCCATATTGTGATAAATCAGCAGGGACAGTGCCTTTTTCAATTAAATCTCCTATTGTCTTGCCAACCATTGCCGCAGTCATTGCTGCTCTTCCGATTCCAATCATTTTAACATAAGGAGAACCAAGGGCTAAACCTTTAAAAATATGGTCTTCGAAAGAAAACCCTCCTGTCATAATAATAACGGGCAAGGGAAGCTTTTTTTCCTGCATTTTTTGACATATTTTATAGAGAACTGCTTCAAGATATACAGTAGGATATCCCCATTCATTCATCATGTGTATAGGGCTATTTCCGGTGCCACCCCCTGAGCCATCTATTGTTATAAAATTAACTCCTGTCTTTGCAGCAAGCATCATGGTCTTAGCTAAATCAGCAGGTCTGAAAGGGCCTGTTTTGATTGAGATGAATTTAGCGCCAAGCTTGCGAAGTTCCTGAACCCGCCTGCCAAAAGAATCTTCTTCCCATTCCGGCAAACGCCCCACTTTATAGAAAGGAGGGCACATATCTTTTTTATAAAGTTCCTGGATTGCATTATCACTAGGATTTGGAAAGATCTCATATCCCATTTGCTGCATATTAAGGGCTTTTTCCAGGGATGTAAACTTGCCCGTTCCTTGTATGCCTTTAGCAGACTGACCAAGTTTTAACTCAACTGCCTCAAAACCAACCTCTTTGATGGCATAATCCAATAATCCCATTCTTTCATCATCTACATTTGCCTGCAAAAATAGAGCGCCATATCCCTGATTGTAATCATAAAAGGAATGATACATTTCTTTTAACATCGGAAGGTCGGCAACCCTGCCATTTTTCATAATACAATCAGGATCAGTTGAGGGCATATCTTCACCGATTGTGGCAATTAAACCGGAAACTGCTGCCCCTGAGTAATACCCCTTCCAGTTTAATTTTGCTATTGCAGGAAAAATAAAAGGTGCTTTTAATCTAATCCTGCCTGTCTTACTTCCTGCTTCAATACTTAAATCTACATTGGGAAAGGCAGTACTGTTTAATTCGGCGCCAAAAGAGCCAAAACACCGCCCATTAATATTGAAGTGTGAAAAATCTACCGGATAATCTTTTTCTGAGGCTGTCTGGGATGTAGTACGTTCTGTAGGGTATAATAATTCCGAACCCCTTATGGCAGACCGACCTATTTCACATGTTCCCTGGCAGTTGTTGGTACAAACAGTACAAATTCCTGAGAAAGGGGAGAAGTCCCTGGGAGTCCTGAGCCTGGTTTTGTTTACTGTTGTGGCATTATAAGTACTGAATGACATTTTTAATACCTCCTGTTTTAAAAAAAATAAATATAAAATACCATATTCACAATACCCGTTAAAAAATATTAATCATAATTTTTATTTCTGATATATCTAAAACCAGTGTATTCCTTAATTATTTATTAACTTACTACAATGCCTTTTAAGTGTCAAAAAAAATAGTTTCTTCACAGGGAGAACAATGAAATTTTATTTAAGTTAGTATTCATTAAAATAGTGGAAAGTAAAATGAATATATGTTAAATTAGTATGACAAACACAGGAGACACAGGAGATAGAATAATTGAAAGCATATGGTTAATAGTTCATAGTTTTTTGTGAAGAATAAATACAGAAAGCTTATTAAAAGAATTAGACTCCTGGCTAAAAACCATAAACCAAAAAATTTAAAACTAACCATTAAACCATATTCCGTATACCTTAAAAACAGTTTAATCGACACATAGGTAACACTTTTGATTCAGGGCAAGGATTTCCTCCTTCCGTCATTGCGAGACTTGCTGAAAGCAAGTCGTGGCAATCTCATACTCTGTTGCCCGCATAAAACAGTGATAAGTGAAAGGTGATAAGTGATAAAATAGATAATGAATACATTATTTGTTGGTTAAATTTCTATGACTGATGGCGGCTTACAATTATGCTGGAATAATAGAAATACTAAATTGGAATAATAAATGACTTCAAAACCAAAAATTATTATTATATATGAGTCATACCACCATCATAATACAGAGAAAGTTGCTCATATATTAGCACAGAGGCTTCAGGCTGATTTGTATAAACCATCTAAGATTAAGCCTGCCCAATTGCTAAACTATGATTCTATTGGTATAGGAACAGGCATATATTTTAGTAAGCCCCACCACAAAATACATTCTTTTTTAGATAAACTGCCACTACTAAGCAACAAGAAATCTTTCCTCTTTACAACCAGTGGTAATATTAATACAAGGTATATTCAGGGTGTTGTTCAAAAAATTATTTCCAAAATGGGAGGAAAAGGATTAAAAGTAATCGATTCTTTTTCAATTAAAGGATGGGATACTTTTGGGCCATTGCGGTTGGTTGGTGGTATAAATAGAGGACATCCTGATTTAAAAGATTTATATAATGCAGAATTATTTGCCAATAAACTACTTAATGAGTTATAATGTGGCGTTCAATGGAGCAATATAAATAATAATGATTATAAAATTAAAGATAATGATGAATGCAAAGAAGGAGATTTGCTATGAAGATAAGTTTTTTAGGTGCTAACCGTCTGGTATCCGGGTCCTGTTATCTTATCCAGACTAAATATAAGAAATTTTTAATAGACTGTGGTCTTTTTAGAGGAGAAGAATCTATCACTCGTCTGAACTACCTGCCATTTTCTTTCCGACCTGAAGAGATAGATTTCGTTATTCTAACCCATGCCCATATCGACCATTGCGGAAGAATTCCACAACTCTTTAGAGAAGGATTTAACGGGCAGGTCTACTGTACCAAGTCTACCATGGAACTCTGCTCTATTATGCTTCCCGATAGTGGCCAGATCCAGGAAACAGATGCTTTAGAGGAGAATCAGAGAAGGCTCAGGACCGGAGAGACTTTTGTAGAGCCACTCTATGATATTGAAGATGCTCTGGATTCTCTCATGTTATTCCGTGCTGTGCCATACCAGTATAAGATCAGTATTGATGAGAATATCAGTTTTAGATTTCAAGATGCCGGTCATGTTTTGGGCTCAGCATCTGTTGAATTATGGGTAAAGGAAGAGGATAAAACAGTAAAATGGGTTTTTTCAGGTGATATTGGCAGAAAAAACAAACCTTTTTTGAAAAATCCACAACGTATTAAAGATGCCGACTATGTAGTAATTGAATCAACATATGGTGGTAGAAAAAATCGCCCCTATCGGCAGGAAGTGAAAAAGTTTTTTTCCATTATTGATAAGACCATAAAAAGGGGAGGGGATGTTGTCATTCCCGCCTTTGCCTTGCAGAGAACCCAGGATATTATCTATGAGTTAAGTCATTATTACAATGTTCAACTGAAACAATTAACAAACAAGGATAAAAAACTTAAGAAGCTCAAGTTCTATCTCGATAGCCCCTTAGCTATTGCTGTAACCAAGATATATCGCAACAACCCCCAGGATTTTGCTCAAAAAGATTTAAGAATTATGGAAAACAAGAATCAGTTGCTCGATTTTCAATCTTTGAAAATGACCACTACAGCAAATGCTTCAAAACAGATTAATCGTTCGAAAAGAAGTAAGATAATTATCTCAGCCGGCGGTATGTGTGATGGAGGGCGAATCCAATATCATTTAAAAGAACACCTCTGGAAAAAAGAATCTTCTATCATATTTGTAGGATATCAGGCAGAGGGGACACTGGGCAGAAAGATAGTCAGCGGGGAAAAATCTTTGGATATCTTAGATGAAATGGTTGATGTAAGGGCAGAAATTCATCATCTTGATGGTTTTTCTTCACATGCAGACCAGGATGAATTAATTTGGTGGATGAAGGGATTAAAAAATAAGCCAAAGAAAGTTTTTGTAGTACATGGAGAAAAGGAAGAATCAGAATCTTTAGCCGAACAGTTTAAAGAACAATTAGGATTTGAGACCCATATTCCTGTTATTGGTGAAACCTTCCTCATTAAGGATAAAAAGATTATTACCCAGGGAATGATAAAAGACAGCAATAAAGAGTTACAGCTGAACGAAATTTTAACTGATTTAAACAAGATAAGACACAAATTTTATCTATTACTGAACGAACTGGAATTATCTGGAATGGATAACGAACAGGAAAATTTATGGTATAAGATAAAACAGAAGGTGGAAGAATTACAAAAAGATATTCGTAGAGTGAAATGTTTGATAAAGGAAAATGAATTAGAAGTATAAGCAAAGCAGGATAATGCAGTCGAATTTAGACCATACCATAGATATCCTGCCCTTTAAACGGGTTTTTTGTTCAGGAAGGAATAGAAATGAAATATGATGTTCTGGAGAGCATGATTGGTATTGCCATGAATGCCGGTAATTTTGTTCGCCATTATTATGATAACAGAGATTTTAGTATATCAGAAAAAGAAGATAATCATGACCTGGTAACAGATGTTGACCTGGGTTCCCAGCAGATAATCAGTACAGAACTATCCAGCAGGTTTCCTGATATTCCCATTATTGGAGAGGAAGACAAAGTCCTCATCAAAAAAGAGCATGCCTTTTTTATTGACCCGCTGGATGGTACCTTAAACTTCGTAAAAAGGTTACCTTTTTTTACCATATCAATCGGTTACTGGAAGGATAACCAGCCCGTTTGCGGTGTGGTCTTTGATCCAATCAGGAAAGACCTTTTTTATGCCCGCAAAGGAGCCGGCTCATATCTTAATGGCAGAAAAATAAGAGTTAACAATGTTAATAACGGAAAATACCAGCTACTGGCCTCAGATTGGGGGCATGAACCATATTATTATGAAAAAAACATTATTGCCATCCAACAATTACTGAAAGAAAAGTTTTATCTGTTCAGGTTTATGGGTTGTGCCAGTTTGGCAATCTGTTATGTAAGCACAGGAATCCTGGATAGTTACTGGCATTATAAACTTTCTCCCTGGGATATGGCTGCCGGAGTGCTCATAGCCCGGGAAGCCGGTGTCAGTGTTACTACGATTAAGGGAAAACCATTTGACCTCTGGCAGGGAGATATACTGGTAGCAGAGCCTGAACTACAGAAGAAGATAGTACCAGTATTTAATAGTATCCAGTTTTAAAAAAATTTCCATTACTAAACATTTTTCTAAAACATGATAATATTAAGCAACTAAGAATAAATAGGATTCAACATATATTTCAAAGGTTTATGGAAGGATATTATGGGACAGGCTTCTGCCGGTAGAAAAGATAAAACAATATCTAAACACCCGATTTCCAAAGAATTTCGCTGGGATATTGAATCCCTTTATAGAAAAGCGGAAGAATGGCAAGAAGATTGTCTCAAATTAGAAAAACTGCTAACTGAGCTGCAAGAATTTAAACAAAGATTTACTCAGGAACCCGGTTTATTTTTAAATTGCCTGCAATTAAAGGATGAAATTTTTCAATTAGCCCAAAAGATATACACTTATGCCCACATGCGCAAAGATGAAGATAATAGAAACAGTCTCTACCAATCATTTTTTTATCAGGCATCCTCTTTAATGGTTAAAATAGAAAAAGCGTTCTCTTTTATTGAGCCTGCCATACTTTCTTTAAAATATAACAAGCTTAAAAAATGGTTAAAGGATAATGATGAATTAAAGCCCTATCAGCACTTTCTGGAAAAAATCTATAGAAGGAAAGAGCATATCCTTTCTCCTGAGGAAGAGGGTATCATTGCACAGGCTGGAGATATGGCACAAGTTTTCGAATATTCCTTTGAATTACTAAGTTATGCTGATTTAAATTTTCCAAAAGTCAAAAGTGAAAAAGGGATAATTATTCCCATAACCCAGAGTAATTTTACCACCTTGTTAAGGGATAAAAATAGAGAATTTCGTAAAAAAGTATTCCAGAACTACTTTAATGTTTACCAGGAACATCGTAATATTTATGCCGCATTGTTAGCCGGAAATATAAAAAAAGATGGATTTTATAGTTCTGTTAGAAACTTTAAAGACAGCCTCTCAGCCGCCCTGTTTAAAGATAGGATACCCACAGAGGTTTATACCAATTTATTAGATTCTGTACACCGTAATATCAATCTTTTGCATAGATATTCTCAACTAAAGCGTGATTATATACATCTGGATAGTTTACACATGTATGACCTCTATGTACCACTTACAGAAGAAAACTTAAAGATAGATTATCAGGAAGCTAAAAATATTGTTATGGAAAGTCTTAAACCCCTGGGAGAGACATATCTGTCGATTATCCAGGAAGCCTTTCGGGAGAGATGGATAGATGTATATGAAAGTGAAGGCAAGACCAGCGGAGCTTATTCTACCGGAAGTTATGGCGGCAAACCATTTATTTTGATGAATTATCAGGGAACTTTAGAAGATGTATACACTCTCGCTCACGAATTGGGGCATTCTGTCCATAGCTACCTTATCAATAAAAATCAGCCATTCATCTATAGTGATGTCTCCATCTTCCTGGCAGAAATTGCCTCTATCACCAATGAAGTATTGTTAACCCATAATCTGCTCCATAAACTAAAGAATAAAAGAGAAAAAATAATCATACTGAACCATTTTTTGGAACAGTTCAGGACTACTTTTTTCAGACAGGTAATGTTTGCCGAATTTGAGCTCCTCCTCCATCAGGCTCAGGAAAGTGAAAAAGCATTAACTGCTGATTTCTTCAGTCAGGAATATGCTAATTTGAATCGATTTTACTATGGCAAAGATGTTATAATAGATGATGAAATAAGTTTGGAATGGGCTAGAATACCACATTTTTTTTATCATTATTATGTCTATCAATATGCGACTGGTTTTGCTGTAGCAATTGCTCTTTCCCGGAAGATACTCGAGGGAGGTTCATCTGCAGCAGAAGAATATATTGATTTTCTTGCACGGGGAAGCTCAGATTACCCCCTTTCTAT
>JAQVGY010000017.1 GCA_028696495.1 Atribacterota bacterium | reverse complement strand
AAAGAAAGACCTTTCATTGGAATATTTCCTTGAGCAGTTATCTGATATTTTTCTTCCAGAGCTATGGTAAATTTCTTAACTTCGATCCGGTTGGTCATGCTATCCCAGATGAGTTCACTCTCTAAGTTTTCATAATTAAATTTCCGGAAATAACCTTCTTCAATTTTAGCAATAATGGAGATAGTAGGTTGTTCTAATGTTCCGCTGCAAAGACCTTCAATATCCATAATACCTTTTATATCCTCATCTGCAGCAACCAGGGTTATCAGTGTTGATAGGTCTAATCGGGTAGCTTGAAAATTAATATCCAAACTCCTGTCAGGGGCGATTCTTCCTTCTGCACTCAATGAACCTTCTGATTGAATTAACTGAAAATCTGATATTTCCAGACCATTTTTATCAACAGTAAGTATTGCTTCTAATCTGGAAGCGGGGTTATTTTCCTCCTGTTGAGGAATAAGCAGGGAAGTTAACAAAATGTTTTGTGTATCACTGTTACCGCTGCAGGCTATATTTCCAGTTATACGGGAAGGTAAGAATCTGTTTATACTTTTTCCTTCCGGATAAAAGTGTTCAACCATATCATTAAATTCCTGGTGTGAAAACTCAATATCCAGGGAAAAGGGGAAACCCTCTACCGTTTTAGCCTGACCCTTTGCACTCAATTTAATCATCTCATTTTGTAATTGGAGGTGTTCTAAATTAAGAGAATAGTATTGACCAATTCTACCAAGAAAATTATCTACATTTTTGTCTTGATTGTCAGCATCAGTATCAGCATCAATACCAGATAAGATAGTCTGGTCTGGCTCTATATTAAAATCTGCCTCACCCTGTCCCAGTGGATAGTCTTGATATGTTACTCCTTCTAATTTAAAACTTCCCTTTGCCTTTAGTTCAGGCCAGATACCCTGTATATCTCCATTCCCCTCAACATAGCCGGACAAGGGGATTTGATAATCCATTATTTCCAGCAGGGGCTTGATATCCAGAGAGGGAAGTTGATAGGAAATATTTATTTCCGGTTCACCCTGTTGAGAAAAAATAATTCTCCCCCCAGCAGTCAATTTTAAATCCTGGTTATTTAGAGTGAAGGATTCTATAGATAAGGTGTCTTTTTCATATACTAATTTACCCGTTAATTCTTCTGCCCGATGGTCCTGTATAGAGAATTCTGACAATTTTAAATCTATGGTTATCTCAGGTTTGCGTACATCTCCCGCTGCTTTTCCCTGTAGAGCCATATTCCCAGATATTTGTAATTCTGGTTGTAATAAATTACTATAAATGGCTAAATCAGGAATCTGGTATTTAAAATCAAGCATGAAACTAATCAATTCTTCAAATCTGATATCTCCCTGTAAACTACCATTTCCCTCACCTGAGAACAGATTTAGCTCTTCAATAGATATTATATTATCGGTAAAATCTATTGTTGCCCTGAGATTACCTGCCAGGGGAGCAGGTAAAGCGGTATCGCCCCTTCTCATATCTTTAATAGAAAAAGTCCCGTTCAGTTCAGTATTAGAAATGCCCTCTCCCCGGCTTTCTATCTGAAACTGGCTTTCTATGTTTCCTGAAAAATCCTGAAGAGCTGAAAATTGTTTTAATAGAGAATGGCGTAAGGATAGACTGGAGGTTTTCACAATAAACTGGTATGAGGGGATATCTTGAGCCCAGCTAAGCTCACCATTAATAAGAATGGAACCATTTGAATCCCCCGATTCCAGTTCACTTATGGTTAATCCATTATTATTTAAAACAAAATCACCTGAAATGTTTGTAAAAGGTGTGTTTTCTATCTTTATTTCAGCAGAATTTACTTCACCTTTAAAGTAAAAGCTATCAGGTAAACCGCTAATATTTCCAGATAGCCCGACCTCACCTTCTAAGATAAATCCGTAATCTTCATCAGTAAATAGAGATAGGTCCTCTTTTAATAGAGCAGCATTCAGCCCCAGTCCTTCTATATTTAAATCATAGTATACTTCCGGTTCGGTTAGAACAAGTCCCTCCAACCGAATAATACGTTCATGGTAAAGGCCTGTAACACTGGAAAGTGTGATTTCTGGTTTGCTGAATCTGGCAGAACCGTCTATTTGCTGGAATGGTATTTCTTTTAAGAAAAGTGGCCTGGCATTTGCCTGATAAAATGTTGTTTCACCCTGCCAGAAAGGAACATCACTATCCCCCTCTGAGGAGAAGCTCAAATTAAGCTTCAAATCAAACTTTCCATTGCTGATATTGAATAGTTCAGCTGCCTCGAGATAATATTGAAAATGGGTAATATCTGCATTCTGTAAATGAAAATCGAGAGAGTATTCGATTTTATCTACAAAAAAGAATCCACTTAAAGATAATAAAGCTTCATCCGGGTCCTGGATGCCGTTGATATCAAATTTAATTTCCGGCAGATGGGTTAAATCAAAAGAACCGTTTATGTTTTTTGCTTTAGTGGTGAGATAATCCTCGCTATAGTGGTATACCGATTCATCATTATATACTATATAGCTATTCTTAAAATTAATCTTCGCTATAGTAATATTTTCCTGTAGAGAGGTAATATCAAACTGAAATTTTTTAACCAGGTCAAAATCGCCGTTAAAATCTCTTGTTAAATCAAAATTTGCCTCTGAGAAGGTAATCTCTTTTACCTCTAATTTCCATTCCTTTTCCCCATGTAAAAAGGGCAGCAATATAAAAAATTTGACCTCTGCCTCTTTTGCCTGAAATAAAATATTTGGCTCATCCTGGTTGCTTTCCGATATTATCAGGCGGGTTAACCCTATTGACTGCAGAGATATGGAATCAATAGAGCCAATTTCAACTTTTTTTCCCAGAATATTTTCCAGCCGTTGAGAGAGAATAGACTTTACATTTACTCGAAAGTTTTCACTATTTATATAATAATTTAATGCTGTTAATCCTATTGTTATAATTAGTAATAGTGCAATAAGAATATAAATTATTTTATTTTTTTTGGAAGTATTATTCATATTTTTTGACATTTTTCATATTATATCATAGCACTTTAATATGTCGGAATAAATATTATCATATAAACCATGATAAATTCTGATAAAGATTATAGCCCGTCTTGCTTATGAATATCTATATCCGTCTGGAATATAAAGATTTAGATGTATTTAATAACTTGATAACTGAATAAAAAGATGTTTATAATAATACAAAATAGAAAAAGAAATTAGGGATAGATATGATTAGATTAACTTTCTTAGGTACCCGGGCTGATGTTGAGGAAAATACTGAAAATCATTTTTATCATTCTTCTTTATTATTACAGTCTATAAATGCTCATCCTTTTCGTCTGCTTATCGATTATGGCCGAATCCGGGCTTATGATTTAAGTATTTTAAAGCCAGATGCCATACTCATTACCCATGCTCATTCCGACCATTATCTCTGGACATTGGAAGAGATTAATAGTGCTGTTCCGGTATATTTGACCCGGGAAACCCATGATTACGGTACCTATACCCCTGTTCATTCTCGTATTTTAACACCCTATGAGAATCTCACCTTAGGTCCTTTTCGGATATTTCCCTATCGGGTGCTCCATTCTATCAATTGCCCTGCTGCTGGCTTTAAAATCGAACTGCCCAATGGTATAGTTCTTGTATATAATCCTGATTTAGTGGATATAATTACAAAAGAGCTTATTTTACGAGGAGTTGATTATTATATTGGAGACGGGTCTACAATAAAGTCAAATCTGGTAAGGAGAAAAGGAGAGATGCCCTTAGGCCATATCTCTATACCTGCTCAGATTAGCTGGTGTAAAGAATATGGGATTGAAAACATTATTTTTACCCATATTGGCAGGGACACCATGAAGAGAGAGGATGATTTTCAAGAACAATATCCTGAAAGTATTTTAGCTTATGATCAGATGAAAATAGTGTTCTGATAGGACTGTCCTTCCGATTATGATGTTTTTTCTAATAAATAATTATTGGAGCAAATTATGGAATTAAAAAAAATTACAGAAAATACCTATTATATCCCCGGTCCAACCAACCTTGGCCTTTTTGTAGAAGATAAAAAAGTTATTCTGATTGACAGTGGAAATGATGAGTCAACAGGCAGAAAAATATTTAGGCTTCTGGAAGAGAAGGGGTGGGAGCTGGCAAAAATTATCAATACCCATTCCAATGCCGACCATATTGGAGGCAATGCTTATTTACAGAAGAAGACCGGTTGTGCTATTCTATCCACAGCCTTAGAATCAATTTTTATCAAAGAACCCTCCTTAGAGCCTTTTTTGTTGTGGGGAGCATCTCCCTTTAAAGCACTGAGAAATAAATTTTTACAGGCACAGCCCTCTATTGTGACTGATATCATAGAAGAGGAGGGAATTATAAAAGATACACCATTACAGGCTTTCCCTCTGGAGGGACATTTCATTCAAATGATAGGGGTAAAAACCCCTGATGAGGTATATTTTATTGCCGATAGCCTATTTTCGCCTGAAATCATTAGTAAATATGGTTTAACAGTAAAGAGTGATATCGAAAAAACTCTCAACACCTACACTTTTTTAGGGAACCTTTCTGCAAAACTATTTGTACCTTCACATGCTCATCCTGCAGAAGATATCACTGGTTTGATTGAGGTGAATAGAAATCAGGTAGAACAGGACAATCAAAAAATTTTAAATTACTGCAGAAAGCCGGTCTCCAGAGAGAGAATATTGCAACTACTGGTCAATGATTATCAGATTCCACTGTCCAGTGTCCAATTTGTTCTGACTCATATTACTGTTTCGGCACATCTCAGTTATTTATATGACAGGCAATTAATCAAACCAATATTTGATGAGGGTAAGATGTTATGGACAAATAATGATAAAATTGGTTTATAATATAATATAATATAAGATGAGTATACAAATTTAGAGTGAGGTAGAAAACAATGTTAATAAAAAAATTATTTTTAAACAATGTTAAGAAAAGAATTCTCATTCATCTATTGCTGATTGTTTTTTTGATGATTATAGCATCAGATTATTCTTCTCTGGCGCAAGCTAATGTGCGTGAAGCAATCGTTAAAGTCTACACTGTTAGTAATTATCCTGATTATTATAACCCCTGGAGCATGCAAGGACCGCGGGCAAGCTCTGGGTCCGGTTGTATTATTGAAAATAATCTGATTTTGACCAATGCCCATGTGGTAAGTAATCAGACCTTTTTACAGGTAAGGAAATACGGAGATACAGAAAGGTACAGAGCAAGGGTAGTAGCAGTCTCTCACCTGACCGATTTAGCATTATTAACGGTGGAGGAGTCTGAATTTTTTGCGGAAACACCGTTTCTCTCTTTTGGCGAATTACCGGAAACTCAACAGGAAGTCTTGGTATATGGATTCCCGGTAGGTGGTGATATGCTAAGTATTACCAAAGGGGTCATCTCCCGTGTTGAGCATCAGCCATATGTGCATAGTTCATCTATCTTTTTAGCAGGGCAGATTGATGCAGCAATCAACCCGGGTAATAGCGGCGGACCGGTACTGGTAGATGATAAGATTGTGGGAGTGGTAATGCAGGGAATTCCATCTGCTCAGAATATCGGTTATATGGTGCCGATTCCTGTTATACACCATTTCTTTACTGATTTGGAGGACGGTATTTTAGATGGATATCCCAGTCTGGGAATAGGTATACAGGATATGGAGAATGAAGATTTAAGGAGATATTATCAGATGGAAAAAGGGATGAACGGGGTCCTGATTAACCAGATTGTCCCCGGTGGTCCGGCTGATGGTATTCTGGAGGTAGATGATGTTTTGCTCTTAATCGAAGATTTTCCTATAGGTAATGATGGGACAGTAGAATTCCGTCCCAATGAAAGAACACAATTGAATTATGTTACCCAGCAAAAACAGATTGGAGAAGACCTTAAGCTAACCATTTTAAGGGATGGCAAAAAAATGGAAATCACGATAAACCTGTTCCGTTCCTCAACCAAAGACCGTCTGGTACCGATGGAACAATATGAGACTCTTCCCACCTATTATATATATGGTGGTCTGGTATTCTGTCCCCTAAGCAAAGATTTACTGAATATCTGGGGTTCACAATGGTATCAGTCTGCACCCCGTGAACTTGCCTGTCCTCTTTTAAACAATTACCCGGAAAGAGAAGACCAGCAGGTTGTAGTCTTATTAAAAGCACTGGCAGCAGATGTGAACCAGGGCTATCAAGGTATAAGCAACTGGGTGGTAGATATGGTCAATGGAGAAAAAATCTGGAATATGCATGATTTAGTGGAAAGGATTGAAAATTGTGAAGAACCATTTGTTATTCTGGAAGATGAATATCATAGAAGATTAATCATTGATAAAGCCAAGGCAGAAGAGAGCCAGCAGGAGATTTTGGAAATTTATCGAATCCCATCTGACAGGTCAGAGGACTTAGGATAAGGACAGGGCGGCTGGTAGCAGTATTTTAAATATTTAAAAATTTTCGAGGAGGAAGTTTTTATGGTTGATCTAAAGGTGAGCTATATGGGGTTAGAACTTAAAAACCCTGTTGTTATTTCTTCTTCTCCCCTGGGAGAAAACATTGAAAAGATAAGATGTTTAGAAGAAAATGGTGCAGCAGCAGTAGTGCTGCCTTCCTTTTTTGAAGAACAGGCACTTCAATCTGAGCTTAGCCATTCATTATTATATGAAAAGGATGGCTATAGTAAATACCTTGACTACTATTATGATATAGTTCGTGATAAGGTAACCCCTGATAAATATCTGAGCTTTATCAAAGAAGCAAAAAGCAAAGTAAATATACCAATTATCGCAAGTCTAAATGGAATCTCAGTTAGTGGCTGGATTAATACGGCTATTGATATGGAAGGGGCAGGTGCCGATGCCCTGGAATTAAATATCTACTTTTTACCTACAGACCCTGAGATGGATGGCCGTGTAATTGAAGAAAACTATCTGGAATTGGTTAAACAAATCACCGGGAGTGTAGCTATCCCGGTAGCGGTAAAGATTCATCCCTTTCTCAGCTCCATACCAAATATGAGCAGAAAACTGGTTACCGCCGGGGCTAATGCCTTAGTATTTTTTAATCGCTTTTATCAGCCTGATATTAATCTGGAAAATATGAAGATAGAGCCGATGTTGAGATTAAGCACCTCGGAAGAGTTACGAACAAGGATAAGATGGGCTGCAATTCTGTTCAGCAGGGTTGATGCAGATATTGCTATTACCGGAGGTGTACATACTGCTCAGGATATAATAAAAAGCATTATGTCTGGTGCCAGAGTGACCATGATTGCTTCTGTATTGTTGGAGAGAGGAATTAATTGCCTTCCATCACTTTTAGAAGAGGTAGAAGAGTGGCTAAGTAACCATAAATACGAGTCTTTGCAAGAAATTTATGGTATTATGAGTCATAAAACAACCTCTCAGCCAGCTCTCTGGGAGAGGGTTAATTATCTGAAAGTACTCGATTCATATCGTCAGGAAAAATGATATCTGAACAGTTCTGGACAGACAGAGTGAATTAAATATAGTAAAGATATGTGATGCTTAAAATATCAATTGAATAGTCCTATCATTTTATAAACTAATAATAAGGGAGAAATAGGGTATGTCGGAGACCACTAAAAAAATGATTTTAGAAAAAGCCGAGCAATTAAAGATAAGATTTGTGCGGCTGAAGTTTACTGATTTAATGGGGATTCCCAAAAATATAGAGGTACCCATAAGAGACTTTAAAGAGGCATTAGATGGAAATATTATGTTTGATGGTTCCTCGGTACAGGGTTTTTGTCGGATTGAGGAATCTGATATGTATTTGCAGCCTGATTTAGAGACTTTTATGGTCAACCCCTGGGAAGAAGACCAATATGTAGCCAGGATTATCTGTGATATCGTTAACCCTGACAGAACTCCTTTTGAAGGATGTGCCAGAACTAATTTGAAGAGAGTTTTGGCTGAAATTAACAAAATGGGTTATAGTGCCAATTTTGGTCCCGAAATGGAATTCTATATCTTTGAACGGGATGAACAAAATAAACCAACCACTAAAACCAATGACCAGGCCAGTTATTTTGATCTCTCGCCCGTAGATTTGGGAGAAGAGCTGCGCAGGGATATGGTTATCACTTTAGAGAAATTAGGTTTCGAAGTGAAGACCTCTCATCATGAGGTAGGCCCCGGTCAGCATGAGATTGATTTTCAATATTCTGATGGCATCACCACCGCCGACCGTATAATGGTGTTAAAATTGACCAGTAAGACGATAGCAATGTGGCACAATCTGCATGTAACTTTTATGCCTAAACCGGTATATGGTATACCCGGTTCAGGAATGCATACCAATATCTCGCTCTTTAAAGATGGGAATAATGCCTTTTATGAACCTGAGAGCAAATATGGTTTGAGCAAAGAGGCGCTTTATTTTATCGGTGGACTGATGAAACATGCCAAAGGATTGGCTGCTATAACCAATCCCCTGGTTAATTCTTATAAACGTTTAACATCTGGATTTGAGGCTCCGGTCTATATTGCCTGGTCACACCGCAATCGAAGCCCATTAATAAGAATACCTACAGTAAGGAATGGCAAGGCTGCTCGAATAGAATTGCGCTGCCCTGATCCCTCCTGTAATCCTTATTTAGCTTTTGCAGTTATTCTTACCGCAGGCATTGATGGAATCCAAAAAAAGATTATGCCGCCTGATCCTGTAAATGAGAATATGTATGCCATGGAGGAAGCAAAATTGAAAAAATATGGCATTGAGTGCTTGCCGGGCAATTTAAAAGAGGCCTTAGAAGAATTTAAAAAGGATAAGGTATTACATCAAGGGCTGAATGAACATATTATGGATAATTATTTAAGGGCTAAATATAAGGAGTGGGAACTCTATAGTCTGCAGGTTTATGATTGGGAGTTAGAACAATATCTGGCTAATTACTGATTGTGTGAGAAGAAGTGTGGGTATAAAGTTTATAGTGTATAGTTCATAGTTTTTGGTAAAAAAATAAAGATAAAGATAAATATGTGGGCAATAGAGTATGTGATTGCCGCGTCGCTTCGCTCCTCGCAATGACGGAGGGAGGCGGATAATAGTGAACAATATGGTTTACAGCTAATTGTTTAAATTTCTTAGTAAAAATACTAAAATATTATTAGAGAAAGAATTTTTAATTCACATATTCTTGACTAAAAACGAAAAACGATAAATTTTGAAACGAACGGCCAATGACTGTTTTTATGGTATACACCATTACGTTATACAGTATACGGGTTCAGATGCAATACGCACGGCGCAAGACATATTTTGTGGTACAAGGATATAATTACCATACTCACAATACAAAATAGGATAGAAAATGTTTTCAAAAGACTGATATAATATTTTTATATTAGGGTGAATATAGTTATGAAAATACAGATTAAGTATATTAACGGAATTCGTTTTAGAAGATTCATAATGACCTCAGCCCAGCGAATTGAACAAAACAAAGCTCATCTCAATGATATTAATGTCTTTCCAGTTGCAGATGGAGACACCGGAACCAATCTTGCTATTACGATGAACAATATTGTTGAGGATGTTCAGGATTTTCGTCAGAGCTCTTTTGATCTAACCATGCAGCAAATAGCCAAATCTGCTCTCAAAGGTGCCAGGGGTAATTCAGGAGCCATCTTAGCCCAGTTCTTTCAAGGATTGGCAGAAGCTACTCGTGGTATGAGCCGCCTTACTACAGTGGCTTTTTCTCAAGCAGCCTTAAAAGCTGCCAGACAGGCACATATGGCTATCGCCGAGCCCTGTGAAGGTACTATTATTACCGTGATGAGGGATTGGGCCCACTATATAAGTCAAATGGCTCATAAAACACCTGATTTTGTAGAATTATTCAAACAGTCCCTTCATAAAGCAAAAATTTCATTATTAAAAACTCCTGAAAAATTGGCTATTTTAAAGGAAGCCGGTGTAGTTGATGCCGGAGCCGAGGGGTTTGTGAATTTACTGGAGGGAATCGTTGATTTTATTGAATTTGGTCGATTAAGAGTAATGAAACAAGAAATAAGCAGACCTCATATTGGTTTACAAAAGCAATCTTTCCTCCAATCTCTGGAAAAATCTAAATTCCGTTTTTGTACCGAATGTCTTTTTGAAGGAGATAATTTAGATAGAAATCTCATCAAGGAGAGGTTGTCCCGCCTGGGTGACTCTCAGGTAATTGCCGGTTCTAAAGAACAGTTAAAAATACATATACATACCGATAATCCAGATTTGGTCTTTTCTGAGATAAGTTCTTTTGGTACCATCCTGGAGACAAAGATAGATGATATGTGGGAACAGACCGGAAAGGTTAGTGGAAAAATAGGATTACAAAAGATTGCCCTGGTAGCTGATTCAACCTGTGATTTACCGGAGGAATTAATTGAAAAATATAATATCAAAATAGTTCCCATTGCCGTTCAGGTCAATGAGAAGAGTTTTTTAGACAGAATAGATATTTCCACCAAAGAAGTGGTTGATTTTTTAGAAACTCCTGGATGCCATGTAACCACATCACAACCCCCCTATCAATATTTTGAAGATATTTATCAGGAACTGGGGGAAGAGAATGAGACTATTATCTCTATCCATCTTCCAGGGAAGCTAAGCGGTACCTATCAAGCCGCATGTACTGCCGGCAAACAGAATAAATATCGTGATAAAATTAAGGTCATCGATGCTAAGACCAGTACAGTCGGCCTGGGTATGATAGTGGTACAGGCTGCTCGCTTAATTGAGAGCGGTATACCTCTCAATCAGTTAATAGAACGGCTGAATCATCATATTCGAAATAGTAAATTATTTGTCAGTATTCCCACCCTAAAATATTTAATCAGGAGTGGACGGCTCGATAAAATAAAAGGTTTTATTGGTTCATTGATAAACCTGAAACCGGTAATCTCTTTAAATCAAGATGGCGAGTTTGAAGAAGCAGCTAAAGTCGTTGGTCTTCGCCGTTTATGGGATAAGACTTTAGAGCTCGCCTGCCAATTTGCAGCCGGTAAAGAGAATCCCCATTTTGCAATAGCTCATATTGAAGATATTGATTTAGCCAAATGGTATGAGAAAGAGTTAAAGAATCGTTTTCCACAAGCTGAAATATTTATTTCAGAAGGCTCTCCTGCTCTTAGTGTGCATATAGGAAGAGGAGGAGCCGCTATCGCGATAATGGGTGGATAGCCATATAATTTCCTATCTTTAAAAACAATAATCTTATTTGTAGAGGTGAAAATAATGAAAATCGGTTGTTATCATCTGGTGTCAGAGTTGATGGAAAAACAGAATATCGACCCTACCTTACAACCGTTTTTAGAGTCAATCGAAAAACATCTTGGGGAGGATTTAATACCAACCAGTCCTGCTGAGGTAAAAAAGGGTGGTATTTTACCGGTTATCTTTATTAAGTCTGGAGGGGTAGAAGAAAAATTTAAACGTATTTATCAGCAATTTCCTCCTCCTTACCTGCTGCTGGTTAGCTGTCTGTATAATTCCTTGCCTGCGGCTTTGGAAATTAAAACATATCTGCAAAAAAGAGGAGAAAAGGTAGAAGTTTTGCATGGTTCAGAAGCGCGGATTGCCCAAAGGCTGAAGTCCTTAAAAAAAATATTGGAAATAAAAAGACTCTGCCGTCAATACCGTATTGGTGTTTTAGGTAAGCCATCTGAATGGTTGATTGCCAGCGGGGCTGATTATAATGCCATCAGGAAAAGATTGGGAATGAAAATATATGATATTCCTATAGAAGAGATGGTGAGACATATAGATAAAATCAAAGATAAAGATATTCAGGTTGATATCGGTTCTGTTGAGGGACTTGACCCGGAAGTTTTTAACCAGTCATTGCGTATATACCAGGGTTTAAAGAATTTAATGGTAGAATATAAATTTAATGCCATTACTGTCCGTTGTTTTGAATTAATAGATTTTTACAAAAACACTGGCTGTCTGGCCTTATCCTTATTAAACCGGGAAGGTTTGTTTTCTGGATGCGAAGGGGACGTACCAGCCTTGATTTCTATGATTCTTCTAAGCCGACTGACTGATGAGCCGGTTTTTTTGGCTAATCCTGCCTGTGTTGATGAAGAAAGGAATGAGATAACCTTTGCCCATTGCACGATTCCTCTTAACATGTGTGAAAGATATGAGTTCAAAAGCCATTTTGAATCAAACATGGGAATCGCTGTTAGAGGTAAAGTGAAGAAGGGACCTGTAACCATCTTTAAATTAGACGGAAATGCAGAAAAGTATTTTCTTGCTGAGGGGGAAATTGTAGATAATTTAGAATTACCAATAATGTGTCGAACACAATTGCAGATATCGTTAAAAAT
>JAQVGY010000110.1 GCA_028696495.1 Atribacterota bacterium | reverse complement strand
AAATTACCGCTTCGATGATCAAATTTCTCCACTTCAACACCGTTCACAGTAACCTTAACTTCGGCAGAAGGAGTGGTACAGCCAAAGACAAAGATAGGGTTTCCCCTTATTATCTGTCTGTCCCCTCCGGGATAGGCCACTTTTAAGAAAGGTTTTACCACCCTTTTCGGTTCTTTTTTTAATTTTAATCTTTCTAAAAGCTCCAGAGAAAAACCATTCTCATATACTTCTCTGGCAAAAACTCTCTGCTCTGCTGCCGGTATCTTTTCCAGCAAATCGATAAATTCTTTTTCATACTCATCCAGGTCTTCCAGGGAAGCGAGATATATAATGAAGATGGAGGGAAACTTTCCTTCTAAATATTCTCTAAGCTGTAAAGCAGCTGTAGATGTCAATCCTATGGTAAAAATTAACAATATTATACACATTATGGAGAGTACTATTTTTTTCATCTTTATCTTTCTGTTAATTTTATAGCTTTATGTTTGTTTAATGTTCTTCAGTCCTAATCCAACAAATTGGCTGTTATATAAATCGGCATAAAACCCTTTCTGTTCCAGTAATTCTTTATGGGTTCCCCTTTCAATAATCTGACCTTTTCTCATTACCAGGATTAAATCTGCTTCCCTGATGGTGGACAGACGGTGTGCTATCACAAAACTGGTTTTTCCTTCCATAAGACTTAGCATACCCTTTTGGATAAGTATTTCCGTTCTGGTATCAACATTACTGGTGGCTTCATCAAGAATCAATATAGTTGGATTAGCCAGAATGGCCCTGGCAATGGTTAATAATTGTCTTTGCCCCTGGGAGAGGTTGCTGGCTGCTTCATCGATAACAGTATCATACCCATCAGGAAGTGTTCTGATAAAATGATCTGCATATGCCATGTCTGCCGCCCTGATAATCTCTTCATCGGTAGCATTTTCTTTGCCATAGGCAATATTCTCCCTGATACTTCCCTTGAACAGCCAGGTATCCTGAAGAACCATACCAAATAAACTCCTCAATTCGGCACGTTTCATATCACGAATATCAATGCCATCAAGAGTTATTTTGCCACTATCAATCTCATAAAAACGCATGAGTAAGTTTACTAAAGTAGTCTTTCCGGTCCCGGTAGGCCCTACAATAGCGATGGTTTGGCCTTTTTTTACATCCAGATTTATATCTCTCAAAACTATTTTCTCAGGAAAATAGCCAAAATTGATGCTATCCAGCCTGATATTTCCCTCTGGTTTAGAAATAAGAACGATATTTTCCTTGTCCGGTATCTGCTCCGGTTCATCCAGTACCTCAAAAACTCGTTCAGCTGCAGCAATGGTAGATTGAATAATATTGGCAATATTGGCAGTTTGCACAATGGGTTGGGTGAATTGTCTGGAATACTGAATAAATGCTTGAACATCGCCTATGGTGATAGCGCCCCTTGCCACAGCAGTTGCCCCCATAATAACCACAAATACATAACTGAGGTTACTGATAGCCATCATCAGGGGCATTATAATTCCAGAAATAAATTGGGCTTTCCAGCCGGCATTGAAAAGCTGTTGGTTAAGTATATTAAATCGCCTGATTGATTCTTTTTCATAATTAAAGACTTTCACTATCTCATGTCCGGCATACATTTCTTCCACATGCCCGTTCAATTCTCCCAGAAGATTTTGCTGGCGAATAAAATATCTTTGCGACCTTCCGGCAACAATTCTGGTAACCAAAATACTCAGAGGCAGTGTAAAAAAGATAACTAAAGATAAAAGCGGGCTGATGGTTAACATCATAATTACTATTCCAAGCAAGGATACTATGGAAGTGATGAATTGGGTAATACTCTGCTGCAGGGTGCTGCTTATGGTGTCAATATCATTGGTTACCCGGCTCAAAATTTCCCCGTGTGTCCTCCCGTCAAAATAACTCAAAGGCAGTCGGGATAATTTTGAACTGGTACCTTTTCTCATCTCATAAACAACCTGCTGGGTAACTCCAACCATAATATAGTGCTGCAAATAGGTAAAGAGGGCATTCAAAAGATATAACCCTATTAGCATGACAATGATATTTTTAATATAAATAAAATCAATTGCCGCTCCCGGAACCTGCTTTATTTTTAACATAAATCCTTCAAATAGTTTGGTAGTGGCTCTACCCATAATTTTGGGACCTAAAATCACAAACAGGGAACTGGCAATAGAAGCCACAACAGCAAACACAATCTTAAACCAGTATGGTTTTAAGTAACCAATTAATCGCCATAAGGAACCTTTAAAATCTTTTGGCTTTTCTACCGGCATTGTCAAACCACGATGACTTCCAGGACCCCGGCCAAATCCTCTTGACAATGGTGCTGGTTTTACTTCTTTTTCACTCATATAAAGCCTCTTCTGAAAGTTGTGAACTGACAATCTCTCTATATACTTCACTGGTCTTAATCAGGGTATGGTGTGGGCCAATTCCTACTATTCTACCTTTATCTAAGACAATAATCTGTTCTGCTCCCATCACCGTAGTTACCCTTTGTGCTATTATTAATACAATCTTGTCTTTAACCTCATTCTTTAACGCTTCTCTTAATCTCGATTCTGTCTTAAAATCGAGTGCTGAGAAGCTGTCATCAAATATATAGATATCCGGATGTCTGGCTAAAGCCCTGGCGATGGACAGCCGTTGTTTTTCTCCTCCTGACAAATTCCTTCCGCCCTGGGCAATTAAAGAATCATAACTATCTGGCATCCGCTCAATGAACTTTGCAGCCTGAGCAATCTCTGCTACCCTTTCTATCTCCTCACGAGGCAGCTGATTGCCATTGTTGCCAAAACTGATATTTTCAGCTACGGTCCCGGTAAAAAGGGTAGCCTTCTGAGGGACCAGCCCTATCATCTCGCGCAAGC
>JAQVGY010000109.1 GCA_028696495.1 Atribacterota bacterium | reverse complement strand
ACAACAAACTTATCAGGTATATCAAAACCGCAATAATCAATAGGAACATCAATTTTCTTCCTCTCTTTTTTATTAAGCAGAGTGCATACCTTCAGACTGGCTGGTTTTCGTGAACGCAGCATCCTCAATAAGTAATCCAGGGTAAGACCGGTATCTATGATATCTTCCACAATCAATACATCTTTATTTTCAATATTTTCATCCAGATCTTTTAAAATCCTTACCACTCCGGAGGATTCAGTAGATATTCCGTAACTGGAAATAGAAATAAAATCAATTACCATGGGAACTTTTATAAAACGTGCTAAATCAGCCAGAAATATAATAGCCCCCCTTAACACCCCGATACAAAACAATTCTTTCCCCTGATAATCACGGGAAATCTGTTCTCCTAATTGTTCAACTTTTTTTTGAATCTGGTTTTCAGGTATTAAAATTTCCTCTATCATTTCCTGTACTATCATTTTTAATATTCCTCATTTTGATAATATGTTTTAATAAAACGTTCTATTCAGCCTCCTGGGGCTTTAACAAAAGAATGGTTGTTTATATTTTTTAATTATATTGAGATTATTTTATCATATATTTAGTCATTTAATAGTTTAAAATAATAATTAGATAGCAATTTTTTGAATATGCAGTACTGTTTTAGTTTTTCTGGTTATTTTAAAGCGATTATCTATCTGGAAACCCGCAATCCATACAATTCTGTTAGAATTATCAACTATCAGCATTGCCTTATCTCTTTCATAACGGTCTACCTTTTTATCTATAAAGTAATCCTTAACTTTCTTAAAAAAAGTACTATTTAAAGGTTGAAATCGATCTCCTGGCTTGCGACCCCTAACCCTGAGTGGAAAATTTAGTTTATCATAATCTAAGCATGCTTCACTTCTACTGATTCTATTAATCAGATTTTCATAATCTAAATATTTATAATCATATTTTTGAACAATAAATTTCAGACCCAAATTGGCTATTACAACCTCTCTATCAAGTGCCAGCTCAAATTCTACTGGTTTACATGTTTCTTCCTTTTTAGTTATTCTTAAATGTTTTGCAAAACCCAATACAAGGTCTTGATAACTCTTTCTTACTCTTATTTCACCAGGTAAATCAAGGAATTTTTCACCTTCATCTTTAAGGTATAGCAATCTTATTGCTTCGATATGATTAAATTGAATATCCTCTAAAAATTTTTTAAAATGCCTTAAAGCCCTGCGGATAACTGAACGTTGAATTCCGGCTGGCCATCCTCTTAATATATGATTATCCAGAATAATATAATACTTACCTTCCTTCTTTAGGGTTTTTAAATAATAATGTTCGGTTATTTCATCCCAAAAGTCAAGTTCATCATTAACTATGGCTTGCAATTGAAGTAAATTTTTTCCAATAGCAGGATTATATTCTTCTTTCAAGAGGGGTATCAATTGCTGCCTGATTTTATTACGAAAATACCTTGGTTCTTTGTTGGTAGAATCAAAACAATAGGCCAGTCTCCTCCTCTTGCAATAAGCCTCAATTTCCAAACGGCTGCATTCAATTAAAGGCCTTATAAAATAATTTCTCTTAGCAGGAATACCTCTAAGTCCTCGCAAACCGCTTCCTCGAATAAGTCTCATCAAAATAGTCTCTATCTGATCATCTGCGTGATGACCTAAGGCAATTTTTTGGGCCTGATGTTTTACAATCAATTCTTGAAAAAATTTATAACGTGCTATTCTGCCGGCCTGTTCAATAGACAATCCCATCTCTTTGGCCATTTCCGGAACAGACAGGGATAGTTGTTGAAAGGGAAGATTCAAATGGTAGGATTTTAGACGAACAAAGCGTGCCTCAACATCGGCTTCTTTTTCTCTAATTCCGTGATGAACATGAGCCACGAACAAAGAAATTTTAAGCTGCTCTTTAATATTATTTAGAATATCGAGCAGACAGGTAGAATCGGGGCCACCTGAAACAGCCAGTATAATCTTGTCTCCCTCTTCTATCATTCCGTACTTTTCAATTGTTTTAATTACTTTAATTATTAATTTATCCAATTACACAATCTATATCTATAAATTATTTGGAAATAATAATATTTTGAAATCTTTGAATTTTTTTATCACGGGCTTGGAACCTGGTGGCGGTGCTGAGATTCGAACTCAGGACACTGCGGGTATGAACCGCATGCTCTAGCCAGCTGAGCTACACCGCCAATAAAAATTTAGGCAGATTATAAAATGAAAGATAACAATTTAAAAAGTATTAATTAAAATTTCTAATAATTATTATTAGATGACAGGGGTTTGATATTATAAAAAAAATGGTTGCGGGGGACGGATTCGAACCGTCGACCTTCAGGTTATGAGCCTGACGAGCTACCTAGCTGCTCCACCCCGCTATCTATTTTGTACCATATTCTTCTTTAAAGTGAAGTGCCTATTAATATTAGCACCATAAAATACTAAAGTCAATTGCTGCCAGTTATATTTCATGACAGCTAATCTTAATAACAGGTGCCGGAGGCCGGAATCGAACCGGCACAAGCTTTGAAACTTCCAGGATTTTAAGTCCTGTGCGTCTACCTATTCCGCCACTCCGGCAAACATAGATTATTATAAATTAAAAGACCATGGCCGTCAAGATAATTCTGTCATACAGGAGAATGTTTTTCTGTTTGGTATATTTACCTGACAGAAGGAATGTTCCCCGCAGTTGTCATATGTATACCGCATCATATAGTATAACGTAAAATATGGTCGTTTGTCGTTAGTTATAAAGTTTTTGGTTTTCAGCTTAAGGTTTTTAGTGAAGAATTGGTACATTGATAATACTTTTAAATAAAATATTATTCTTTATATTTGGTATTCACTATGAACTTCATCCAATTTTCCACTTCATTCCCTCATTTTTATC
>JAQVGY010000108.1 GCA_028696495.1 Atribacterota bacterium | reverse complement strand
TAAGGGCTGAAAAGGTCAGAGCAGGAGGAAAGCTATTAAATGAATTCTAAGGAAACAGAAAGAGCAGAACCGGTAAATTTTATTCAGGCAATTATTGATAAGGATAGGGAAAGCAACAGATATGGCGGAAGAGTACATCTTCGTTTTCCGCCTGAACCGAATGGATATTTGCATATTGGTCATGCCAAGTCCATCTGTTTAAATTTTGGATTGGCAGCAAAGAATAATGGCTTATGCAATCTCCGCTTTGATGATACCAATCCTGCTAAAGAGGAAATTGAATATATTGAATCAATTATCAGGGATGTACACTGGTTAGGCTTTGATTGGGAAGACCGTCTCTATTATGCCTCAGATTATTTTGAAAGAATGTATCAGGATGCCCTGACTTTAGTTAAAGAGGGGAAGGCATATGTATGTGATTTGAGTGCAGAAGAAATCAGGGAATACAGAGGAACTTTTACCAAACCGGGTAAAGAAAGCCCCTATCGTAATCGTTCTATAGAAGAAAATCTTACTCTCTTTCAGCAGATGAGAGAAGGCAAATTTGAAGATGGCTCCCGGGTATTGAGGGCAAAAATCGATATGAATTCTCCCAATCTAAATATGCGTGACCCTGTTATTTATCGTATTTTAAGGGAAGCCCATCCCAGGACCGGTGATGATTGGTGTATTTATCCTATGTATGATTATGCCCACCCATTGGAAGACTATTATGAGGGAATTACCCATTCTGTTTGTACTTTGGAATTTGAAGACCACCGCCCCTTATATGAATGGGTATTAGATAATATACATGCCATAGAGCCGCCACAACAGATTGAATTTGCTCGCTTGAATCTGAGTAAGACAATAATGAGTAAAAGAAAACTGCGATTTTTAATTGAAAACGGCTATGTTTCAGAATGGGATGACCCTCGTCTGCCCACCATTTCAGGTTTACGGAGACGTGGTTATACTCCGGAAGCCATCAGAAATTTCTGTGACAGAATCGGAGTGGCAAAGACCAATAGTATAGTAGATGTCCGCTTTTTAGAACATTGTATCAGAGAAGATTTGAATAAACGAGCCATGAGGGCAATGGCTGTTTTGAATCCTTTAAAACTGATAATCGACAATTATCCTGAAGATTTAATAGAAGAGATGGATAGTGAAAATAATCCTGAAGACCCTGCTGCCGGTATTCGAAAGGTGCCTTTTTCTAAAGAATTATATATTGAAAGAGAAGATTTTAATGAAGAACCCCCACCAAAATATTACCGTCTGGCACCGGGACGTGAAGTCAGGTTAAAGAATGCCTATATAGTAAAATGTACTGACTTTGTACGTGATGAAAAAACAGGCGAAATTCGGGAAATACACTGTATATATGATCCGGATACGAGAAGTGGAAGACCAGGAGCTCAGCGCAAAGTGAAAAGTACCCTGCATTGGGTCTCTGCACGGTTTGCCCATAAGGCTGAGGTACGTTTGTATGATTATCTCCTCCTTGACAGTATTGAAGAAGAAGAAACCGAAGAAGAAGGGGATAGAGATTTTGTCAGGCTGCTTAATCCCAAATCATTGGAGATATTAAAAGATAGTCTGATAGAACCTGGTTTAAAGAATATGGCAGCCGGTGAGAAAATTCAGTTTATGCGTAAAGGGTATTTTTGTGTAGACCCGGATTCTACACCTGATAACCCGGTTTTTAATAGAATTGTTTCTTTAAAAGATAGCTGGGAAAAAATACAGAAAAAGAATTAGAAGACTAATAATTAGTCTGCATAACTGATATTAAAATTAAAGGGGTGCCAATGAAAATAGCATTTTTTACCAATTGCTACAAACCCCTTATTAACGGGGTGGTAAGCAGCATAGTATCGTTGAAAGAGTCTTTTGAAAAGAAAGGCCATGAGACATTCATTTTTGCTCCCAGAGTGGAATCTTACCAGGATGAAGAGGCGAATATATTCAGATATCACTCTATTAATTTAACTCACAGAGTTAAATACCCGGTAGCCATTCCTTTGTCTTTGAGAGCAGGGCAGGCTATTACCGCATTTAAACCGGATATTATTCACCTTCATCACCCTTTTGTTCTCAGTTTACCAGCGATTATGTATGCTGCTAAGTTAAAAATTCCCAAAGTATTGACGATACACACCCAGTACGAACGGTATGCCTATTATGTTTCTCCCATCCCCCATGTTATCACCAACGAGGCAATTAGAAGGATTATTTTTAACCTGTCCGATAAGGTGGATATTATAACAACACCTTCACAATCCATGAAAGATCTTATTGGCAATTATAAGATTAAAAAAGAAGTTGCTGTTATACCCAATGCCATAGATATTGATTTATTTCGTGAAAAGGATGAGCAGGAAATTGCATTACTAAGGAAAGAATTGCAAATATCACCAGATGATATTGTAATCTTATATCTGGGAAGGGTATCTTTGGAGAAGAATATAGATAAGATAATTAAAGCATTGGCTATTATTCGAGATAAGAAAATCGATAATTTTAAGTTTATTGTGGTGGGAGACGGGACTGCAGTAAAGCAGCTTAACAGTCTGGCAGATTCTTTAGGTTTGACCGAAAAAGTTAAGTTTGTCGGTGCCATTGAAAGAGAAAAGGTGAGGCATTATTATCAAATTGGGGATATATTTTCTTTTAGCTCCACATCTGAAACCTTTGGCATGGTAATTATTGAAGCTTTGGCATCCGGACTTCCCGTTCTGGCTGTAAAAGCCCCTGGTGCTGTCGATATTATAACAGATGGGTTGGATGGTATCCTGGTAGAAGATGATGTTTATCAATTTGCAGAACAGCTGGAAAATCTTATCAAGAACAGAGAGTTAAGGCAAGAATTGTCATCCAATGCCTTGCAGACTGTAAAACGTTATAGTAGCGATACCATATCTGACCAGGTCCTT
>JAQVGY010000016.1 GCA_028696495.1 Atribacterota bacterium | reverse complement strand
GATTGCCATCTACTGCTATCGTAGAAATACTTAGTATTTGTATCATTTGGGAATAATAGTAAGGACTTTAAAGATATGTTTTAAAAATGTCTTGCAATAACGGGGTATGAGGAATGTTTTTCAAACTGTTATATTTGATTTTTTTTCATTCCTGATGATGATTTCAGGATTTTTGTTTTCTTTGGGGATTGGAAACTTTTTCTCTTTTAATAAATTTAGATGTTCTTCTATTCCCCATCTCGCCTTATAGATACAATCTTCTATAGAATGCCCAACTCCAGTAAAGCCTTCTATATCAGGAGAATAAAAAGTAAAGAAGGTAGGATCTTCTGTAGCTTCTATAATTAAGGAATATTTTAAATTTAGCATTTTATTATCTCTCCTTTATTTTAAACCAGCACTTTTTAAGATAAAATTACAGGTACCGATAGGGACTTCTTTTGAACCGTGATAATCTATTCTGATAAACTTCTTTTGTCCCGGTTTGTTATAATAGCGAATCGAACCTTTTTCTTTGATGATAGAGTAACCGTTTTTTTTCTAAGATTCTTACCAATTCACTGAACTTCAAGGCAGGCTCCGAAATTAATATTACTAAGTTTTATGTTATTTTTTTCTTTTTAATAATTATAAAGTATATGGACTTTATTTTCAATTTTTCCTTGTTTATGAGTCTGTGCTATATTGTCTGTAAAAGTAAATAAAGTAAAACTAAAACAATAACTTGAAATGGGCCATCAAAACCTCCATAATAATTATCCATAATAATTAAAAAATATTAAAATTATTATGGAGAACAGGTTCAAGATGAGCCAGCTGAATAGTACGAATTGCTCCATTAAAAAAGCCCCTCAGTATCATGACTGAGGGGCTACGGTTTTCTGGCTCCTCGGGTAGGATTCGAACCTACAACCCTCCGGTTAACAGCCGGATGCTCCACCATTGAGCTACCGAGGAATAATGCAAAGTTTATTATAATCTAAAAAATAGCAAAGGTCAACAGAAACAAAACATTTTCTCAATATATTTCAAACTTTTTTCTACAAATAAAATCATTTTCACAATTTTAATCTACTCCAAATAATCTCGTAGTTTTTTACTTCTGCTGGGATGTCTCAGTTTTCGGAGTGCCTTTGCCTCTATCTGCCTGATTCTTTCCCTGGTAACCCCAAATTCTCGTCCAACCTCTTCTAAAGTATGGGGATGTCCATCTGTAATACCGAATCTCAGCTCCAGAACTCTTTTTTCTCGATATGTTAATGTTTTTAAGACATCTTCCAATTGCTCTTTTAAGAGTGTATGTGAAGCTATTTTTGGTGGAGCAGGTGAATCTTCATCTTCAATAAAATCTCCTAAAAGACTATCATCTTCTTTCCCAATGGGACTTTCCAAAGAAATCGGCTGCTGGGCAGTTTTAATAATCTCTTTAATCTTAGATAGCGGTAATTCCATTTTTTCTGCAATCTCTTCTAAAGTGGGCTCTCTGCCCAGTTCCTGTAAAAGAAGTCTGGATGTCCGTACTAATTTATTGATAGTTTCCACCATGTGAACAGGAACTCTTATTGTTCTTGCCTGATCAGCAATGGCTCTGGTAATGGCCTGCCTTATCCACCAGGTAGCATAGGTACTGAACTTATAACCTCTTCGATAATCGAATTTCTCCACTGCTCTAATTAAGCCCATATTCCCTTCCTGAATTAGATCTAAAAAGAGCATTCCCCTGCCAACATAACGCTTGGCAATACTTACCACCAACCTTAGATTGGATTGAACTAATTTTCTTTTAGCCTCTTCATCTCCTTCTTCCATACGTTTGGCTAATATAACCTCTTCTTCTGCTGTTAATAGTCTTATTTGACCAATCTCTTTAAGGTACATTTTTACCGGGTCATCCATTTCAATCCCACGACCGACTGCTAAATCAGCACCAGTATCTTTTTTAGAAATGGCTAAGGAGTCTTTTTTCTTTGGTTTTTCTTTTTCTTCAATGAAGTCATCTTCTTTTTCCTCTTCTTCCTCATCAATGACATCGACACCATATCTGCTCAGAGTATCATAGAGGTCTTCAATCTTATTAATATTTAATATTTCATCATCCAGGTAATTCTCAATTTCCTGGAAAGTAACATAGTTTTTTTCTTTTCCTTTTTCAATTAATTTATCAAACTCTTTTTTCTTAGCCATATAAACAACTCCTCCATCTCAATTTTTGGTAAGTATTCAATCTAAAAATAGCATTATTCCATCGTTTTTATTTTATACAGTAAATCCTGATATTCCTGTAAAAGTTCAGCTGTAACCGCTTTTTTTCTTTTTTCTTCCTCATTTATTTTATTTTTAATCTTTTCTAATTCCAGCTGTAATTTATATATTTTAATAGCATTAATGGAACGCTCAATAGTACCTGAATCCAGGGAGACTACATCTCTTATCATTATACGGGGAATTAAATTAGTTATTTTGGGCTCTGCTATCTCATCCATTACTTTTTGTAAGGATATTTTTTCCCCTTTGTTAAATAAATTAATTATGGTAGAGTAGATTTCACGATGCTCCGGTACGGTAAAATCCTCTACTTTCAAGTCGGAAATTATTCTTTCAATTACATCTCTTTTTTGTAACATGTTGCCTATTAATATCTTTTCAGCATTAACATGGGTAGATTCCACAGGGATATTGGTTAAAATATTTGATAATTGCTTATTACCCTTTTTATATTGATTTAAATCTATTAATATACTATCTTCGGTTAAATGCAGCCTTTCAGCAATTTTCTTTACCTCACTGTGCAATTCAATATCACTGCCAATATCAGCTAAATCAGAAAATAACTCTTTAACTATATTGACTTTACCCTGACTACTGGCAGGATTATATTGCTGCAGCAATATTTTTAATTTATAATCAAAGAGAGGTAAAGCATCTTTTATCAGATTGGCAAAGAATGGCTCTCCTTTTTGCAAAATTATATCAGCAGGATCACTATCAGGAGGCAGATAGACAATCTTTACTGCAAGGCCAGCTTTTTTTACCAGACCGAGGCTGCGCAATGTGGCACTTTTGCCAGCACTGTCTGAATCAAAAGCAATTAGAATTTCATCAGCAAATCTCTTCAGTAAACTTATCTGCTGACCGGTTAAGGCAGTTCCCAGAGAGGCTACCGCATTGTCAAACCCAAATTGATGTGCTATCAATACATCGGTATAACCTTCCATAATAATAACCTGATTTTTCTGTCGAATACTCTGTTTAGCCTGAAACAATCCGTAAAGGTTTTTTGCCTTATAATATACCGGGGTCTCAGGAGAATTTAAATATTTGGGTAACTTTTCATCCAGTACTCTTCCCCCAAAAGCAATTATTTTCCCCTGTAAATTAAAAATAGGGAAAATAATCCTATCGCGAAAATAGTCTAATGTCCCTCCTGTTTTAGAGCTTCTAAAGGCCAATCCGGCTTTAAAAAGATCTGTTTGTCCTATTTTTTTTGATGTTAAAAAATGGACCAGATGTTCGAAACCAGGTAAGGCATAACCCAGGTAAAATTTCTTTATTATTTCTTCACTAAAATTTCTTTTTAAGAGATAGTTTAGAGCCCTTTTCCCCTGTGGTGAAAACAGGTTTTTCTGATAATAATCTGCCGTAATTCCGTTTAAACGAAAGATAAGCTCTTTTTCCTGAATACTTTTGTTATTCTGCTTTTCATAGACTGGCAATTGCACTCCTGCCTTATTTGCTAACAGCTTAACAGCTTCTGGAAAATTCAGCTTCTCGATTTTCATTATAAAAGTATAGATATTGCCTCCCTCTCCACAGCCAAAACAATGAAAAATCTGTTTCTGCTCATCAACCATAAAAGAGGGTGTCTTCTCCTGATGAAAGGGGCAAAGTCCCTTATATCCTTTTCCACTCTTTTTTAAAGGAACATATTCTGAGATAAGTGCAACTATATCAATTCTATTTCTAATTTCATCTAAAATATCTTCTGAATATCTTACCAAGCTAAAACTCCTTTTTAAAATACCTTCTACAATCTACTATCTACTATATATATTTCTCCAAACGATCTGAATATCCTTCTTTTTATTTATTTTTTTTAAAAAATCATTTATATTAAAGGTGATATACCCGCTTATTAATAAAATGATTATTACTATTAATACTATTCTTTATATTTTGAATGGGAATATTTTTAGAAAAGAGTTTGAAAATCTTCCTGCGGTTTCAAGATTGTGTTATTGCTTTATTACTTTACCATATCTTCCCCCTCCGCCGGGAAGCAATGGTAATTCACCACTTCGTGCCAATACAATATCAGCAGCAATTTTGGGACCAACAACCTGACTCAATTCCTGAAAGGTAGTCTTATGGAGGATGTTCATCTCAGTCCCAAAATGATGAAATAACTTTTCTTTAGTTTTTTTCCCAATTCCTGGTACAAAATCGAGGGCAACCTGATGATAATAGGGGGGTCTGTGGGATGGTGAAGATGATTCCCTTCCCTCACTTAATTCAATAATCCTATCCAGCACTCCTCTGGTAACTTTTTTACTATCACACTTCTCACAAATGAATATGGGAGGAAATCCAAAGGCAGTTGAACTACACTCATTACAAAAAGTACGATTATATTTTCCCAGTTTAGGGTCAAGGCCATAATTTGCAATTACCTTTCGACCTGATTCTCTCTTTAAAGCCATTAGTAATTCTTTAAAGGAAGGTCTCTTCATCTGAATAATATTGTATTCCCTGCCTATTTTCGGCAGGGAATGGGCATCTGAATTACTTAAGAAAGTAAAATCAGATAGTTCTGGCAGGCAATCGGCAAGGAAGGTATCTGCACTTAACCCTAATTCAATAGCCGGAATTTTTTTTAAGGTGGAGGTGGTGAATATTTCTCCTAAATTTGCAGCACAACTACCAAAAACACTCTTATGAGGTGTAAATACATGGGCAGGAATGACAATTCCACCCAGATTGTCTACAATATCAAAAAAATCCTGAGCGGTTATCCTGCTATTCTGTGAGCTTAAATTTAGATTGGTTACCATCTTGCTCATTGTATTGCTAAATTTGGATATATCTGCGAAGTAGGGAAAATAGGCAATCTGATGAGACAGGCAGCCATTTTTTTCTTTACATTCTATTTCTGAGCCAAGTATAACTGTAACAGTATCATGATAGCGCAATCCTCCATCTCTCAATTCTTCCATTTCTCCTGATTGGAGCATTGCTGTAATATCTTCCATAACCCGGGGAGAGGCACAATCAACAATTCCAACAATATTAATACCTTTTCTAATCTGGCACTCTCGAGCAATATTGGCAAAGGTTAAATCTCGAGATGCGGTCACTTTAACAGGCTGGTTACTTTCACTTCTCCCAATATGTACATGTAAATCTACAAAATATCTATTCTTTTCTCCTTTTAGCATCTATTCAGCCACCATAAAATCCCAACCAATGATTTAGCATCTCTAATCTGTCTCTTCTTTATCATTATACTAATATCTTCCCTGTTTACCTCAACTATCTCTATAAATTCATCCTGATCTGTATTGCTTTTGGTCTTAATGAGGTCATGGGCATAATAAAAGGTTAACCTTTCACTACAAAATCCAGGGGCTGAATAAAAATCAAAGATTTCCTGCCAGCTCTCTGCCAGATACCCGGTCTCCTCTTCCAATTCTCTCCTGGCACAATCGATTCTTTTTTCTGATGGTTCTATAGTCCCTGCAGGGAGTTCTAATAAAAACTCTTCAACAGCTTTTCGAAATTGTCTGACTAATATGATTGTCTGCCCTTCTTTCTCTGCTAGAATAACTACTGCGCCAGGATGTTCTACAATCTCACGGGTAGTCTTTCTTCCGTCAGGGAGAATAACTAAATCTTTTCGTAATTTAATTATTCTCCCGTTAAAAAGTTGTTCAGATTTATATGTTTTTTCTGGTATTTCTTCTTTTTTCATTCAGGGAATCAACCTTACTTTACACTTTACTTTTCAGGATTAGAAGGAGTTTTCTTATAGAATTTATTTATCCGGTTACTATTTTTTCTCCTCTTTTCAATGCCTCTTTATTGAGTGCAATGATTTTTTCCTGCCTTTTATCCAATGTTTGTTCTAAAGCCTCAAAAACAGTTTCCATTTTAACACTTTTGCTTCTGGCAATATAAGTGCCCAGTGCGACCATATTGGCAACCCTTAAATTGCCCAGTTCATTGGCAATATCATTGGCAGGAACCTTTACTACCTGTATATCATCCCGGCTAATATCACGAGAAACAAGTGATTGATTAACGACAATTATACCATCTTTTACTACCATTGGCTCAAATTTATCTAAAGATGGTTGGTTCATGGCAATTAAGGTAATTGGATTAGGCACTACTGGTGAGGCTACCTCTTCTGAAGAAACAATAACAGTACAGTTAGCTGTTCCTCCACGCATCTCAGGACCATAGGAAGGCATCCAGGCTACATGTTTGCCCTCTAACATGCCAGCTTGAGCGATAAGCCTTCCCATTAGAAGAACACCCTGTCCTCCAAATCCGGCAATGATTATTTCATCTAACATTTAGGATACCTCCTCAACATATTTAAACTCACCTAAAGGATAGTATGGTATCATCTTTTCATTTAGCCATTCATTGGCTTCTTTGGGGCTTAACCCCCAGTTAGTAGGGCAGGTAGAGAGAACTTCTACTAAAGAAAATCCCTTACCTTCAACTTGAAATTGAAAAGCTTTCTTTATTGCTTTTTTGGCTTTTACAATATAGGCTGGTTTTGTTAAAGCAACCCGTTCAATATAAGCAGGGCTATTTAAAGTAGAGAGTAATTCACAGATACGAATAGGCATTCCCATAGTTCTTGAATCACGGCCATATGGTGAGGTCTGTGTTATCTGTCCTTGCAGTGTTGTTGGTGCCATCTGCCCACCGGTCATACCATAAATCGCATTATTTACAAAAATGACTGTTATTTTTTCACCTCTATTGGCAGCATGAACAATCTCAGCAGTTCCAATTGAAGCCAGGTCGCCATCTCCCTGATAGGAAAAAACAATATTATCTGGTCTTACTCTTTTAATCCCTGTGGCAGTAGCAGGAGCCCTGCCATGGGCAGCAACTATCATATCACAGTTAAAAAAGAGATAGGCAAATACTGCACAACCTACCGGAGCGATACCGATAGTGTCTTCCGTAATATTTAAATCATCCATTGCCTCGGCAACTAACCTGTGAATAATTCCATGATGGCAGCCAGGACAATAAGTAAAAGGTACATCTGTTAAAGCTTTAGGTTTGGTAAATACTTCTTTCATCAATTTTTTCACCCCCGAATATTTTCATTATCTAAGAGATTATTGTCTGGTTCTATTGCAAAACTATTTTAATAATCTTTTTACCTCTTCCAAAATTTCGACTGGAGAAATGACCACTCCGCCTGTTCTACCATAAAAACTGACTTCAGCTTTACCCTTGACGGCAATCTTTACATCTTCAATCATCTGTCCTAAACTCATCTCAGTTACCAGAAACTTATCTACATTATCAGCAGTATCCTCAATTACTTTATATGGAAAAGGAAAAAGGGTAATAGGTCTTATCAATCCGATATTTATTCCTTCTTTTTTCGCCATTTGAATAGTAGTTTTTGCAATTCTGGCAATACTACCATATGCTACTATGACTATATCGGGGTTATCTATATTGACAAGCTCATATTCGACTTCCTTTTGCATATCCTGATACTTTTGTTTGAGCCTGTTAACTATTTTTTCCAGTTCAACAGGATCTAAGTCAAATGGCACTATTCTTCTCGGTTCCCTTCCTTTGCTGGAACCAAGAGCCCAACTCTCTTTCGATGGAATACTCTTTTCATCAAATTCTTTAAACTGGACTGGCTCCATCATCTGTCCCAATAAGCCATCTGCTAAAAGCATAGCAGGGTTGCGATATTTATCTGCCAGGTCAAAAGCTTTTATGGTTAAATCAACCAGTTCCTGTACCGAGGAAGGAGCGAGAACAATAAGACGATAATCTCCATGCCCGCCCCCTTTGGTAGCTTGAAAATAATCACCCTGTGCCGGTTGTATAGAACCCAAACCTGGCCCACCCCTCATTACATTGACTACTACACAGGGTAATTCAGCACAGGCAATATATGAAATACCTTCCTGTTTTAAACTGATTCCTGGACTTGAAGAGGAAGTCATCACTCTCCCACCAGCAGCAGCCGCCCCGTAAACCATATTTATAGCAGAAATTTCGCTCTCAGCCTGCAGAAAAGTAGCTCCTTCTATTTTTAGTAAACGTTTTGCCATATAGGCAATCAATTCACTCTGCGGTGTTATGGGGTATCCAAAATAATATCGGCATCCAGCGTGAATGGCAGCCTCTCCAATTGCCTCATTTCCTTTCATTAATAATCTTTCTTCCATTGATAATCCTCCTTAAAAATTTAGATAGAAGTTGTTGCTGCTCCTATTTATAGACTTCTATAGCTACATCCGGGCAGGTCATGGCACAGAAAGCACAACCAGTACACTTTTCCGGATTTATCTGTTCAGCAGGATGGTAACTCTTCTTGTTAAAAGATTTTGACATCACCATTATCTTTTGGGGACATACCAGAGTACACAATTCACAACCTTTACATCTCTCTCTATCAATAATTACCTTTACCATACAAGACCCTCCTTATTTATAATTCACATTATGCAACTAACATTTACTGGCTTTTAATCTATGATGATTCATCCCATGGCAGGCTCATATATCGATGAATCAGCATAATTTTCTCTCTGAAATCATGTTCACCTATCTTCTGGTGAATTGATTTTTCAATTGTTAAGTATTTAATTGGCAGGCAAAGTTTTTTAGAAGCTTCCTTCACAATATTATGGCCTTTTTCTATTATCTCCAGATCAGTCTGTTCTCCTAAATTGGGATTACTTATCAGGCTGCTTATTTTTAATCGGGAAGATTGCTCTATCTCCTGAAGCATTCTTTGAATCTCTTCACTATTTTGGGTAAAGGGGCGATAAGGATTAATAACCATATACATTTGATACCCGATGTTTTTTAAGACAGGATAAAAACTTGCTATTGATCTGGCACCAACATCATCTCCTCCTAAATCAATAATCAATTTACGTTCGGAGTCTTCAATTGTACCTTTGATTTCAGGAGAAATTATGGGTAAATCAGCTATGGCAAATTTACCAGGTGGAGCAATGACTTTGATGCCAATTTCTTTTAATTTTTCTCTCATATCTCTAGAACGAAAATAAGGGTTAACAATATCTAAATCTACAATAACCACATTTTCTTTTCTTTTTAATGCTTCTATTGATTGATTAATGGCTATTTCAGTCTTTCCGCTACCAAAGCTTCCCGTGAAAATAATTATTTCTTCTTTCAATAAATCTTTTCCTCCTCTTCTCCTTTTAAAACCCTTAATACCCCCTGGCATAGTGAGAGCATTTCTTCTTCACCGGGATAAACCATAACCAGGGAAATAAAACTTACTCTGTCTTTTATCAATTCAACCACCTGAAGAGAATGTGAAATACCTCCTGTTAAGACAATAGCATCAACATTCCCTTTCAAAACAGTAGCACCCTCTCCAATCTGTTTTGAAATTTGATAAGCCATTGCCTCTAAAACTATTTTTGCTTTTCGGTCTCCTGCCTTCATCTTTTCTATGGCTAACCTTACATCATTAGTATTTAAATAGGCGACAATGCCTCCTTTTCCTTTTATCAATGATTTAATCTCAGCTTGAGAATATTTCCCTGAAAAACACAATTGCACCAGGTCTCCAATAGGAACTGTCCCGCTTCTTTCCGGGGAAAAAGGCCCCTCTCCATCCAGGGCATTGTTGACATCAACAACTCTACCTTTTTGATGAACCCCCACTGAAATTCCTCCACCCATATGTACAACTATTAGATTAACCTTATGGTAATCTTTCCCCAGATCAGCAGCAGCCTTCCGTGCAACTGCTTTTTGATTCAAAGCATGAAAAATGCTTTTTCTTGGCAAAAGAGGCATACCAGATATACGTGCTATGTCTTCCATCTCATCAACTACTACCGGGTCAACAATATAAGCGGGAATAGAATTATTTTTAGAAATTTGATAAGCAAGAATGGCACCAAGGTTGGAAGCATGCTCTCCAAATAAGCCTTCACGCAGATGGTTTATCATTTTTTCATTAACTCGATAGGCACCACTGATTAAAGGTTCCAATAAGCCGCCCCTTCCCACAACTGCATCAATGGTATTAAGACTGATTTTTTTACTATTTAAAAAATCTAAAATTACCTTCTCCCTAAATTCGTATTGTTCAATAATGCTATTGAAACCCTTCAATGAATCACTGGAGTGAGCAATATTCTCTGTAAATAATGGCATTTCATTTTTAAATAATGACAATTTAGTGGTTGTTGAACCCGGGTTAATAACCAGGATATTATATATTTTTTCCAAGAAAATCACCCTGAATATATATTATTATTTCCAATAGGTACTCATTAGAATACCAAGTGCTATAGAACGTACTTTAGAAATCGGACAGTCAGAACGTGAAACCAGTATAACAGGAGCGGTGGTACCCAGTAACACCCCTGCCGGTTCAGCTTCAGCCAAATAAACCAGCCCTTTGGCAAATATGTTGCCAGATTCAATTTCTGGGACTACCACTGCATCTACTTCACCGCTTACCGGTGAATCTATTCCTTTATGTAATGCTGCTTCTTTAGATATAGCATTATCAAAGGCTAATGGACCGTCTACTATTCCACCCTCTATTTGTCCTCTATCCGCCATCTTGGATAAGCAGGCAGCATCAATACAGGCGGGCATATCTGGATTAACTACTTCCACAGCTGCCAGTATCGCAATTTTTGGTTTTTCAATTTCCAAACAATGGCAGAAATTAATAATATTCTGCACAATTTGTACTTTTTGTTCCAGGCTTGGAGCGATATTCATGGCTCCATCTGTAACGGTAAGCAATTTATCATAGTTTTTTAATTTTAAAACATAAGCATGGCTCAATAATCTTTTTGTCCTCAGGCCAATCTCTTTATCCAGGACAGCTCTCAATATACGGTCAGTGCCAATCATACCTTTCATCAATAATTCTGCTTTTTTATCCCTTACCAGCTTGACTGCTATTCTGGCTGCCTCATTCTTATCCTGCTCATCAATGAACTCATAGTCCCGGGGGTCAATATTTAATTTTTGGCAGACCTGAATAGTCTCTTCCTTGTTTCCCACTAAAATTCCCTTGATTAATCCAATTTTCCTGGCTTCTTCTATTGCCTTCATAACATCTTCGGCCTGAGCTATTGCCACAGAAATTCTCTTGGGCCCAAAATGAATTGCTTTTTCTATTACTTCTTCAAACGATTTTAACATTGGTTAAGTTACCTCATTTTCAAAAATTAAGAAATAGCAAAAATAATCAATTGAAAATATACCAGCAAATTCTTAACTGTTATAAACTTTTGGCTTTTCTTCTCCAGACAAAATCCGTATGGCTCCCATTGCCAGTGCCTTCATCTCTTCACTCCCTGGAAAAACCATTACCGGAGCAATAAACTTCACTCTTTCTTTAATCCAGCTTACAAAGGTATTGCCCAGTGCTCCTTTATCCCCGGCTCCATTTCCAGTTATCACAATACAATCAACTTTTCCCTTTAACACAGTAGCCATCTCCCCAATGCATTTGGCAATCTGATAAGCCATTGCCTTATATATCAACTCAGCATCTTGATTACCATTGGAGATTAATTCTTCTACTTCTAAAGTGTTATTTGTTCCTAAGTAGGCAACTATACCACCCTTTCCCATAACTTTATTACGCATTTCTTGTAGGGTATATTGGCCTGAGTAGCACATCTTTATTAAAGCCTGTACCGGTAACCCACCGGAACGCTCTGCAGAAAAAGGGCCTTCGCTGCTGGCATCATTGACATCTATCATTTTACCTTTTTGATGTGCGCTGATAGAAATACCGCCACCTAAGTGAATTACTATCATATTAAGCTCCTGATAAGGTTTACCAATTTCCTGAGCAGCTCTTCTGGCGGCAGCTTTTAGACTGAGGGCATGGGAAAGGCTCTCTCTTTTTATTTCAGGAAGACCGGAAATCCGGGCAATGGGCTCCATCTCATCTACCGCTACCGGGTCTACAATAAAGGATGGTGCCATTATTTTTTGGGCAATTTCATAAGCAACTTGAGCAGCCAGATTTGAGGCATGTTCTACTCGCGGCCTTTCTCGCAATTCTTCCAGCATAGCTTGATTGATATAGTAGGTGCCGCTGGCTAAAGGGCTCAGGATACCACCACGCCCAACTATGGCATCAAATTCATCTAAAGAAAAATTGTTCTCTTTCAGAGATTTAAGAATAACCTGCTCTCTAAACGGGTATTGGTCCATAAGTTTTTCATACTTTTTTAGTTCATCTAAGCTATGACGAATGGTTTTTTGGAAGAGTTCCTTCTCTCCCTGAAAGACTGAAATGGCAGTTGAGGTAGAGCCAGGATTTATTACCAAAATTTTATAATTATATTCCTTATTCAAATAAACCTCCTAATTACCTTTTATGTTCCTAACTAAAATAAAGAAGCAACTTTCATGCCAAACAAAAAAAGGCCCCTTGATGTAAAAGGCCTTTTTATTGAATTCCCTTATTTTTACGCTTTTCAAAGATAAATGTT
>JAQVGY010000107.1 GCA_028696495.1 Atribacterota bacterium | reverse complement strand
TGTTCATTGTGATGAAGTTTAAGTAAACTTTTCAGCTTATCTCGATACTTTTCCAGCTCTAAAAGATATCTTTTTTCAAATTCTTCCCAGCTTATCTCTTCTAAATGAAAGGCTTTTCGCAGCTCTTCAGAAGGAGCTACATCTTTAATCCACTCATCAATTTTTGCCTTCTCTTTGGAAAGTCCTCTAGGCCATAGCCTATCAATTAAAACTCGGTAACCATCTTGCGGGGTTGGCTGTTCGTATACACGTTTTATCATAATAGCCATTTCTTTTTCCTCCTAACACCTAATGTTTTTAATAAGAAAATAACATAAATCCCATTGCATGCATTGCATGACATATGAAATCTACATTTTCTATCTTTATTGGCATTATAATACAAAGCCATAAAAGAGTAAAAGAATTAAATTGCAAAATAATATTTTAACTAAAACATAAACCACGAAATAGTTTCCTCAATTTATAAAATAATCCGTTTAATTGACATCTAATCCGTTTTCCAATATAATTTTGATATCGAATCTTACTATTTATTCATTCATTATTGCTTACCATTTAAACACTTTTTCTGTACAAATACCTGCATTTTGCCTTTCCTAAATTTTAAAATATTTTTAGTAACAGTATTCTTAAAATAAAAATGGAGGGTTTAAATTATGAAAACATTGAATCAAAGTCCTATTTTTACTCCTATTTCAGTCGGAAATGTAAAGCTAAAGAACAGGTTAGTCGTTGCACCAATGGTGACAGTATATTGTGATCAAGATGGAATGGCTACTGAACGATTTATTGCCTACCATGAAGCAAAGGCAAAAGGTGGATGGGGGCTGATTATTGTAGAAGACTATGCGGTAGATCCACTGGGAAGGGGCTTTTGGACTCCGGGTTTATGGAAAGACGAGCAAATTGATTCTCACAAAGAATTGACTGAAAGAATACATAATGCTGGTGCTAAGATTGTTGCACAAATTTACCACAGTGGAAGGCAGACCAGCTCCGCAATTATTGGCGAACAGCCCGTCTCGGCATCCCCCCTGCCCTGTCCAATTTTAGGCGAAATACCCCGTGAATTATCTATCCCGGAGATTAAAAAGATAGTTTCGCAATTTGGTGATACTGCCTTGCGTGCCAAAAAAGCAGGCTTTGATGGAGTGGAAGTTCATGGAGCTCATGGATATTTAATAGCCCAATTTATGTCCAAATATTCAAACAAACGTGTTGACGAATATGGCGGCTCTTTAAAACAGCGTATGCGATTTCCGTTAGAGATTATCAAAGATATAAGAGAAAAATGTGGCCCTGATTTTTTGATTGATTTTAGAATTTCCGGTGACGACAGGGTTCCGGGTGGAAGAACAATTGAAGAAACTAAAGCAATTGCAATAATGTTAGAAAAAAAAGGAGTTGATTTGCTTCATGTCTCTGCAGGCACATATGAAAGCGTATGGGCAATTATCCCTCCAATGAATGTAAATCCCGGATGGATTGTAGACTACGCCGCAGAGGTAAAGAAAGTTACAAATATTCCGGTAATAACAGTCGGACGTATCAATGACCCGTTTTTAGCTGAAAGTATTTTATTATCAGGAAAAGCAGACTTAATCGCTATGGGAAGAGCTTCTTTGGCTGACCCGGAATTACCGAATAAATTTGCTAATGGACAATATAAAGATATTAATCAATGTATAGGATGTCAACAAGGATGTCTGGAAATATTATTCAAAAATGAACCAATACGCTGTCTTGTCAATCCTACTTTGGGATTTGAGTATTTAAAAGAATTAAAAATGTCAGAACATCCTAAAAAAATCACTGTTGTAGGCGCAGGACCTGCCGGCTTAGAGGCATCCAGGGCTGCGACTTTAGCCGGTCACCAGGTTACCCTTTACGAAAAGGCAGACCATTTAGGTGGACAATTTGCCACAGCTGCCATACCTCCATCAAAAGGGGATATATCTGCATTTGTTTCCTGGGCAATAAGACAGGTAAAGAAACTTGGTGTAAATATTAAATTAAATACGGAATACACCGCTGCTATACTTGAACAAGAAAAACCCGATTTGGTAATAATTGCTACCGGTTCTACACATTGCAAACCCCCCATTGCCGGCATTGATAGAGAAAATGTTGTTACTGCATCAGATGTGTTATTAGGCAAGGTAATTACAAAAGATAATGTTGTAGTGGCCGGTGGTGGTCAGGTAGGCTGTGAAACCGCTGTATATCTTGCCTCCCTGGGCAAGCAAGTCACCATTGTTGAAATGTTACCAACACTTGCAGCAGATGAAGAGATGACCAGACGCATATTTTTACTAAAAGCAATCGAAGAGAATAACATAGAATGCCTTACAGAAACAAAGATTAAAGGAATAGAGGTAGACTGTGTACAATGCGAAACTTGTCTTGAGATGGTAGAGGTTAAAGCTGCTACCGTTGTCCTGGCTTTAGGAATGGAATCTGACAATACCCTTGCCAGGGAATTGGAAGGCAAAGTACCCATCAAGGTCATTGGTGATGCATTAGAGGCCAGAGATGCCTTGGAAGCTATAAGAGAAGGATTTTTAGCAGCGGTACAGGCCTGATATTGGAAAAATTAACAGACCAAAAAATAATTAAATATTTTATTACAATTTATAATAAGAAAAATACCGTTTTGATTAATAATTTTTTCAAAACGGTATTTATTTATTAATAATATCCTCAACAATCTTTACTGATAAAAAAATAATAAGGTTCAGTATATTCTTATTGTTCCGGTGTAGTTTTTCGCCCTTTCCAGTAAGGGACCTCTGGCACCCATTGCAAAAGCAATGTTGCTGCTACGGATAACTAATAATTTTGTTCCTATAGAAATATCTAAAGTTTCTAACATCTCTTCTCTAAATTTAATCTTGCCTTCATGGTTGATATCAGTCCAACAGTACAATCTGCCCTTATACTTGATAAAATCACCTTCAGGTAATCCATAGCTACCTAAAGCCG
>JAQVGY010000106.1 GCA_028696495.1 Atribacterota bacterium | reverse complement strand
AGACAACCAAAGGCTGAGAACCGTACTTACTATGCTACAGCTGCAGAGGCAGAGCAAGCAGGATTTCGCCCCTGTCTTCTATGTAGACCCGAACTTGCTCCAAAAATTGTCCAGGCAAATAACTTTACCTCTTTGGCATGCCAGATAGCAAAGTATTTAGAAGAAAATTGTGGGAAACCTGTCACTATAAAAGAGATAGCCCAATATTTTAATTGCACGGAACAACATATAGAACAGGAATTTAAAGCAAAATACAATGTCACACCATTAGAATTTCTAAAAACCTGCCGATTGCTTCTGGCTAAAAATCTACTTACAGATACCAATCTTGCCCCAGGCGAAATAGCAAGGATTGTTGGTTTTAATAACCTGCAAATCCTTAATAAAAATTTTAAAGAACAATATCGATTTGGGCATGAACGATTACGAAGAAAAAAAGTTCATAAAGAAGAAAAAAATGATAATATATCCTTATCTTTGACTTACCGTCCACCATATCGCTGGAATGAATTGTTAAAATTCCTGGCTATGCGTACCATTCCTGGTGTTGAGGCAGTCAAAGATGGAAAATATTTTCGTACTGTGCACCTATTCGACAAACATGGTAAACCTGTATATGGCTGGCTAAAAGTAAGCCACCGACCGGAAAAGAATTACCTATCTGTTTCAATAAATTCAACTCTCTTTTCTGTGATACCACAGCTGCTTTCACGGGTTCGACATCTATTTGATTTATCCTGTGATCCTGATGATGTTCAGGAAAAATTATCATCTATGAACATATCCCATCGCAACATCTTTCTTCCCGGTACCCGCATTCCCGGAGCTTTCAATGTCTTTGAAATGACGGTGAGAGCTGTACTGGGACAACAGATTACTGTAAAAGCTGCCAGAACTTTAGTGGGAAGGTTTGCTAAAACTTTTGGAGCACCATTGGAGACAAATGTAGAAGGATTAACTCACACCTTCCCTGCACCTGAAAAAATTCTTTCACTCGGGGAAAATATTGGCGATTATTTAGGTCCTATTGGAATCACATCCAGAAGGGCAAAGACCATTTTGGAATTAGCCCGCGCAATAATACATAAAACAATAGATTTGAATTTTCCTACCCAACCAGAAAAAGAAATGGAAAGATTAAAAGAAATTCCCGGTATCGGTGAATGGACTGCACAATATATCGCTATGAGGGCAATGAGATGGTCTGATGCCTTTCCACATACCGATTATGGTATTAAAAAAGCACTGGCACCACGTACTCCTAAAGAGATATTAGAAATAGCAGAAAAGTGGCGTCCCTGTCGTAGCTATGCCGCTATAAGTCTATGGAATTCTCTATAGAATACTATAAACAAAATTTAATTATATGGGTAAAAGGAGAAAATAATGTTTTATTCAACTAAATATCTATCACCAGTTGGTGAATATATGATAGTAAGCGATGGAGAAAATATAATAGGAATGTGGATGGTTGGACAAAAATATTTTGCAAAAAATATCAAAGAAGATATTGTTGAAAGAGTAGAACTTCCAATATTCACAGTCGTTAAAAATTGGTTAGATAGATATTTTTCTGGAGAAAAGCCAGCTATTTTTGAATTACCGCTTGTACCAAAAGGCAGTGAATTTCAGCAAAACGTCTGGGATATACTTTGTAAAATATCTTACGGGGAAGTTACCACTTATGGAGCCATTGCCCGGAATATCGCCTCGTTATATGGTAAAAGTAGAATGTCTGCTCAGGCGGTTGGGGGAGCAGTAGGCCATAACCCCATATCTATCATCATCCCCTGCCATAGGGTTGTAGGTTATGATGGCAGTCTGACCGGTTATGCCGGAGGAATCGATGTAAAACTTAAGTTACTTGAACATGAAGGTGTAGACATATCAACCTTGTCTATACAAAAAAAACAATATAGGGGATAGAGGGCTAAAACATAATCACCTTTTTAAAACATATCTTATTTTTTTTATTTCACATATCTATCTCTAATAAAGCCATTAAGTATATTTTTTCTGATTCTCCAATCAGGCAGATATTCATCCATATAGCCAACAAATATTGAATTATGTCCTTTTTCCAGTAGATGTACCAGCTCGTGTACCACCACATATTCCAGACACTCCACTGGTTTTTTGGCTAATTGCAGATTAACACAGATACGTACTTTTCTTACATTGCAGGACCCCCATCTGGTCAGCATATTTCTTACCTGCACAGATTGAGCCTTAACTCCAATTATTTTTCCCCATTTACCGATTAACTCCAGAGCCTTCTCTTTAACCAGCTTTCTATACCATTCAGTCATAAGCATTTCCCTCTGCTCTTTGCTACTAACCTCTCGGACAGTTAGAATCAACCTGTTTCCCCTGATTTCTACATTATTCCTGCCATGGTTGTAATAGTTTATCTCCAGCCTATATCGTCTTCCCCAGACATAATGGCTCTCACCGCCAATATATTCTCGTTCTGTTTGTCTGGGCTGGTTTTCAAACTTTGTTATCTGTTTTCTAATCCAGCCGATTTTAGTAATGGCAAATAATCTTATAGCCTCATCTTTTATACGCAGAGGTGCAGATATCCTCACTTTTCCATCTGGCGGCAATACTGATAAATGCATATTCTTTATATTCTTTTTCTTTACTTCTATTTCAATACCGGAAACTAAAATGTTATTTGCCATAATACTCTCCCTATTCTTTCACTATATCAAATATCTTATCAACAACATCATTACTATAGACAACTTCATGAATTCCACACCTTATCTTTTTCATACAAAGGTCTAGAAAAATTGTTGATTATTAAATAATTAACTCAATTATTTGAATTAGTTCCAACCATTTTTAAATATAATCTTTTGATAAAATATTTAACAAAGATTTATTGTAAATGCTTTTTGGCTTAATTGTGCTAACTATCAGGCAGATGGATTTAATTGCCCAAAAAATTCACCCAGCTATTGTAGATTGAGAGCAGGTAATCATCTAA
>JAQVGY010000105.1 GCA_028696495.1 Atribacterota bacterium | reverse complement strand
TGACTGGTTTGTTATGCTGGATTTTAAGGTAAACTTAGCTGATGGAGGTGTCCAGAAACTTAAGATAAAACAGAAAGAAGAAAATATGAAACGCAAAGAGATAAGTACAATATATTTAATGGAGATGATAAAATTAGAAGCTCAGCAATTATTGGATAAAGATGAATATAATCAGCTTGTATTGCAAACATCGCTGATGTCTTTAGAAAAAGAACAGGAAAAAGTTAAGGTAATAGAACAACAGTACCAGAAAGGGGCTATCAGTATAATTCAAAGAGAGAGCAATCTTTTGTCACTAAAAGAAAAAGAATTGAGTTTAAAACAGATTTATGACCAATGGTTTATCAACCGCCTTAAGCTTGCCCATTTCATTGGTTTTTTACCGAAGGGAGTTTAAAAATAGCAGATGAGAAAGAAAAGATATTTTATTTGGATTTTAATAATTTTTATAATCGGCAGCTCGGTTTACTACTGGAGAGAGTACTTACCTTTTAAAATATTCAACTCTTCTTCAAGTAAAACCAATAGTGAACATAATACATTTATTGAAAATATTGATCCAAGAACTGTTATAGAGGTGGGAAGGGGTAGTATAAAAAATACAGTATCTACCAGTGGGTATATCAAACCCGTCAATGAAGTATATCTAAGTTTTGCCAGTACCGGTACTACAGGCGGCACAGTAGAGAAAATACTGGTAAAAAGGGGAGAAATGGTGCAAAAAGGTCAGGAATTAGTAAAATTAGAGGATAAACAGGAACATCTCAATTACCTGAAGGCTATGAATGAATATGAACTGGCAAAGATTACCGGTTCTCCCAGTCAGATAGAAGAGAAGAAGTTAACTATGGAAGTGGCTCAGGACCGATATGAGTCTAAAACTTTGCCTGCACCCTTTTACGGGAAAATAGTTGACATCTTTGTAGAAGAAGGGGATTTTATTGAGGGAACACATGATGTGGTCTACCTTATTGATGATTCTTCTTATGAAGTTTCAGCCTCTATCGGCGAGATAGATGTTTTGAAAGTTGCAGTTGGACAAATGGTAGAAATTGAGCTTGATATTTTAAAAGGACAAATTTTCCATGGCACAGTAATGGAAGTCGCAGAATATGCCCATGTAGAAGGTGGTGTAGTTTCCGTTCCTGTAACCCTCCGTATGAATGAAGTATCAACATTTTTCAAACCCGGTTTTTCAGCAACTGCTGAAATAATTACTGATATGATTGAGAATGTCTTAATAGTGCCCGTAACTGCCCTATCAATGAGTGGTGGTACAAATATAGTACTAAAAGTGGACGGTAATAAGGCAATTCCTACTCCTGTGAAAGCAGGTATAGCTGATGGGTTTTATCAGGAGATAAGTGAAGGCTTGCAAGAAGGGGATAAGATAGTGATTAATAGTTATCAGATTAACAATTCATCTCAAAATTCTCGTGGTGGATTCAGAGGTATAGGTGGAAATGCTCCAATACCTATGATGAGGTAGTTATGAGTACAGTAATAAAGTTAGAACAATTGAAAAAGATATACAGTCTGGGCAAGGTAAAAGTTGAGGCATTGAAGGGCGTATCTTTCGAAGTAGAGGAGGGAGAATTTGTTTCTATAATGGGTCCATCCGGCTCAGGAAAGTCAACCTTGATGCATATTATTGGCTGTCTGGATTATCCCAGTGAGGGGAAATATTTTCTTGCTAACCAGGATGTTACAAGATTAAGTGATGACCAACTGGCCTTATTCCGTAATAAGAAGATAGGTTTTGTCTTTCAGCAATTTAATCTATTGCCCAGAGCTACCAATCTAAGAAATGTGGAGATTCCCTTAATCTATGCCGGTATACCATTTAGAGAAAGACAAAAGCAGACCTTGCAAGCCCTTCAAGATGTGGGATTAAGCCACAGGGCACAACATCGTCCTAACGAAATATCCGGGGGTGAGAAACAAAGAGTAGCGATTGCCCGTGCATTAGTAGGCAACCCTTCCATTATTCTGGCAGATGAGCCAACAGGCAATCTTGATTCTAAAACCGGTCAGGAAATAATGAATATTTTTCAGAACTTAAATCAAAAAGGAAATACAATCATTCTGGTTACCCATGAACGGGAAGTAGCCCATTATGCCAGAAGGATTATTTATATAAAAGATGGATTAATAAATAAGGATGAGGTATTGGTATGATTTTGCAGGGATTGCAGATTGCTCTGGAAAGTTTATGGTCTAACAAAATGCGCAGTTTCCTATCAATGCTGGGAATTGTGATAGGGGTAGGTGCGGTTATAGCAATTGTTTCTGTGGGTACGGGGTCTACACAGCAGGTTACTTCCCGCATAGCCGATTTAGGTTCCAATATGATTACTATCTACCCGAGAGCTCTCAGGGGCCAATTTGGAAGATTGAGCTCTGACAGTTCACAATGGAAATTTACTTTAGAATTGGCTGAGCATATAGAGATATTCTGTCCTTCGGTAAAAAGGGTTATACCGATAAAGCAGCTCAACGGAAGGCTAATCTCAGATGAGGCAAATATAAATACTACTGTAGCAGGTACCACTGTTGATTACACTGAAGTGAACAATTATGAGGTTGCCCAGGGAGTTTTTATAAGTGAAGAAGATAATCGGGAAAGAAGGCAGGTAATTGTCTTAGGGAGCCAAACGGCAGTTGATCTTTTTGAAGATGATAACCCCATAGGTGAATCAGTAAAACTGAATTATAACGGTAGAATATTCCAATTTACTGTCATTGGAGTAATGAAAGAGAAGGGAGGTTCAATGGCAGGTAATCTGGATGAATGGGGATATATTCCTCTGTTGGTGGCTATGGACAGGTTAACTGCACACAGGTATGTAGATTCTATTGTTGCTCAGGCTTATTCCTCTGAAACAGCAAATAATGCTGTAAAGGAGATAGAGTATTTTCTGAAAAAATATTTGAAAGATGAGAATGGAGAACAATTCAGGATTATGAGCCAGGATGAAATTCTGGATACAGTCAGCTCCGTAACCAATACAATGAGTATGATGTTAGGAGGAATAGCTGCTATTTCACTCTTAGTTGGCGGGATAGG
>JAQVGY010000104.1 GCA_028696495.1 Atribacterota bacterium | reverse complement strand
CTGGAGACTTCTGCTCCCCATCCCGCTCTTTTCCATGTCTCATGGGCAACAATGAGGTGATTGGTCTTTTGAACCGATTTTATTACCAAATCTTTATCCCAGGGAACCAGTGTTCTTAAATCTATAATCTCCAGGCTTATGCCTTCCTTTTCTAATTCCTGAGCTGCTTTTAGAGATTCATGTACCATTCTGGACATTGTTACAACAGTGATGTCTTTACCTTCTCTTTTTATATCAGCTTTTCCAAAAGGAATTAAATATTCTTTCTCCGGTATCTCGCCCTTCAGGTAATATAGTGATTTATGTTCAAAACAAATAACAGGGTCGTCGCCTCTTAAGGCAGTTTTCATAAGACCTTTTACATCATAAGGTGTAGAAGGAATAATGATTTTTATTCCGGGGATATGCATAAATATGGTTTCAATTGATTCAGAATGCTGGGCAGCGGCTGAATTCGATACACCATCAGGTCCTCTGAGTACCAAATGGAGCTTTCCCTGTCCCCCGGTCATATATCTGATTTTTTCAATTTGCAGAGTAATTGATTGTATGCCGGTAAATAAAAAGTCTGAAAAATGAAACTCTACCACAGGGCGCATTCCCACCAGGGCAGCACCGAGGGCAGACCCATAAATAACTTCCTCAGAAATGGGAGTATCAAAGATACGGTCAGGGTATTTTCCTAAAAGCGAGCTATAGGCGCCAAAAATTCCACCCTGTTTCGCAATATCTTCACCATAAGTAAAGATAGTCTCATCCCTTTCCATTTCTTCCAAAATTGCTTCTCCTAAAGCTTCTGCAAAGGTGATTGTTTTCATTCTTACCTCCTCAGTAGTCATAACCTGAATCATCTACAAAAAGATCAGCCAGGGCTTCTTCCGGTAATGGTTCAGGACTCTTTTCAGAAAAGTTTATTGCTTCATTTATCTGTCTGTCGAGTTTTTTATTAATTTTATCTATATTCTCCTTGTTTAATACCTTCCACTCCATTAATTGTGTTTCAAACCTGTTGATTGGTTCTTTCTCCCAGAATTTCTCTACTTCACTCTGTTCGCGGTATTTAGTCGGGTCACCGACAAAATGACCCTTGAGTCGATAGGTTTTAGCCTCAATCAAAGAAGGACCTTTCTGAGTACGGGCTCTTTCAATTGCAATCTTAGCTGTCTCATATACAGATAGCACATCATTACCATCTATGGTTATTCCGGGCATGCTATAGCTTGCCGCACGATCTGAGATATTTTCTATGGCAGTCATTTCCTGTTTTGAGGCAGTGGAGGCGTATTGGTTATTTTCATTTACGAAAATTATGGGAAGACTGAAAATTGAAGCAAAATTCAGGCTTTCATGGAATGCGCCGGTATTAGAGGCACCATCACCGAAGAATGCCACAGCTACCTGTGATGTTCCTTTCATTTTGATTCCTAATCCAGCACCAACTGCAATAGGAAGACCCCCTCCCACTACTCCATTTGCTCCCAGAACTCCTATTGAAAAATCTGCTATATGCATTGACCCGCCTTTGCCTTTACAGTAACCTGTTTTTTTGCCATAGAGTTCTGCCATCATAAGATTAATATCCCCACCTTTGGCAATCATATGACCATGACCACGGTGAGTACTGGTGATATAGTCATCATTATTTAAGGCAGCCATTATACCTGTAGCGATAGCTTCTTCGCCAATATAGAGATGTATAAAACCTGGTAACTTCCCTTCTAAGAACAGCTGTTCAGCTGCTTGTTCAAATTTCCTGATTTTTTGCATAATTTCATAGAGGGATAATAAAAATTCTTCTGAGTATTCCATATAAATACCTCCATATAAAGAAATAAATTATTATTTTAGAAATAATGCTTTTTATTTTAGAGAAATTTTACTCTGCAATTTTTTGTAGGTTAATTATAAATACAGGCCATTAAGGTTATAGTTGTGGTAGAAGTATGTTTTTTAAAAGAAGAAACTTAATCTTTAATATCAACCCCCTTACCGGGCCATCCAATCTCTTGCCGTTCTTCGAGCGAGATATAAATATGCCAGACAGGTGAGGATAGTCCATGACTATATTCGATTCAATTATATCACATAATATGAATACTATTTAAAAATAATGGATATTGATCTGGGAAATACCGGAATCTATTTTTATATCAATACGGTATTCGGCATTATCATAATTCTTAGAAAGATAAGCATTATTCTCCTGTTTTGAAAAATTTTCATCAAAATCCTTTAAACTGATTCCGGTATCAAGATAGACCGTTGTTCCTACATTGTTGGGAATAGCAATATCAATTTTGGATACCCCTGAGTTTATATTAATTTTTCCATTATATTGAGGTGCAATAATGTCAATTTTTGAGGCACCGCTTTTTATAGATAAATTTTCTATTTTGAATTTTGATAAATCATAATCTATAGAAGTGGCACCGGTTTCAAGGAAGATATCATATACTATATTGGTATTTAATTGTAAATCAATGTTATTATTGGAGTTTCGCACCATCTTATCAGAGACCTGTTGATGTGTAATCATAATCTCAGCCTCATGTCCTTCTATAGAGAAATCTTCAACAGGTTTGAATTCAGGATAACGGTAACTGACCTGGCATTGATAAACAAGCGGGGTGGGGAATCTAAGAATAAAAGACCCAACCGTATAATTTAGATGGATATTAGCTTTCTGAATCAGGGGGATCATCTCGATATCTTCATCAGCATCTTCTTTTGCTTCCAGGACTAACAGTCTTTCCTCTTCTTTTTCCTCTTCGGTCTCGACAGGTGTTTCGGGAATCCTTTCCTCCGGACTAATTTCAGAAATAACTTCTTCTTCTATTTCTATTTCAGGTTCAGGGATTACTATTGGAACCATTTCGACTTCTTTTTGTATGGTTTCAACTTCTGCAGGAATTTTACCTTCTAATTGCAGATCTAAATCCATATAACTGGCACTGATGCCAAAAACAATGCCCAATAGAATGACTAAAGGCCCTAACCAGGAGAGTCTCTTTCTAAAAATTAAACTGATACCAACACTGATTAGTAAGAGCGGCCAGAGCTTTAATATATTTGGCCAGA
>JAQVGY010000103.1 GCA_028696495.1 Atribacterota bacterium | reverse complement strand
TAAAAACCATGAACGATGAACTTTAAAAACCAATCACTGATTTAGTGGTATTTTACATTGGGGTGTAGCCAAGTGGTAAGGCAAGGGACTTTGGCTCCCTCATCAGAGGTTCGAATCCTCTCACCCCAGCCAGGTTTTTGTCTTTATTAAACAATTTTTATATAAAATAATTAACCCCAGCTTATTAATTTCTTTTTCTGATATTTCATAATATTTAATTTTTAACAGGAAAATACCATGAGTGCTATTACATCAGTTATATTGGCAGCCGGTCAGGGAAAAAGAATGAACTCCTCACTTCCCAAAGTTTTACATCCGGTAGCAGGCAAGCCCATGATTTTCTATTCCTTGGATATAGCCATATCTTTGGGAATTGAAAAGAGAATAGTAGTACTCGGTCATCAAATTGAAAGAATTAAGGATACTGTAAACAGTATTGACCGGGAGGCAATCTGTGTTCATCAAAGAGAGCAACTTGGCACTGCCCAGGCATTACAGGAGGTTGAACCATATTTATCTGATTTTTCAGGTATTGTCTTAGTTTTGTCTGCCGATGTGCCTTTATTAAAACAATCTACCCTCCATAAAATTATCAACCACCAGAATAGCAGCTCAGCCTGCTGTACATTATTTACTACCAAATTAGATAACCCAGAGGGTTATGGTCGAATCATACGAAATAAATCTGGAGAAGTTGAAGCTATTGTTGAACAGAGTGATTTAAGCGAAGAAGAGAACCAAATAAATGAAATTAATGGGGGAATATACTGTTTTAACAGTAAAGAATTATTTACAGCTCTGGCTTTAGTGAAGCGAGATAATGAGCAAAAAGAGTATTATTTAACAGATGTTATTAAAATAATGAGAGATAAGGGATGTCTTGTTGAGGGTATTATCCTGAAAGATCCAGCTGAGATAATGGGAATAAATACACAGGAGGAGCTCTCCCGGGTTAACCAGATAATGTATAAAAGAAATGCTTTAGAACATATGGAAAAAGGTGTAACCATTATTTCACCTGAAAACACTTTTCTGGAAAAAAATGTGCAAATCGGCAAAGGAACCATCATCTATCCCTTTACCATTATAACTGCTGGAAGCGAGATAGGTAGTAATTGCCACATAGGTCCCTACTCCCACATTTTAGGAAGCCATATTGGTAATCAAACTAAGATCTTATCCTCCATGGTTGAGCAAAGTCAAATTGGCAATAAAACTTCCATTGGTCCTTATGCACATATCAGACCTGAAAGTATTATTGGAGATGATGTAAAAATCGGGAACTATGTTGAGGTCAAGAAAACATATATTGATACAGGCACCAGGGTTAGCCACCTCACATATTTAGGTGATGCAACTTTGGGGAAAAAAGTTAATATCGGAGCAGGCACTATAACCTGTAATTATGATGGTATCAGGAAGAACCCCACCACTATTGAAGATGGTGTTTTTATTGGCAGTAATAATTCTCTGGTAGCTCCGGTAACCATTGGAAAGAACTCTTACACTGCAGCAGGTTCTACTATTACCAACAATGTTCCTCCTCGTAGTTTAGGTATTGCCAGAGCAAGACAAGAAAATATTGTTGGTTGGGTAGATAAAAAGAATAAAAAAGAACAGAACACAAAAAGAGAAAAATAATGAAAAGATAAGGAGACAATGGTGTGATTGCATGTGATAATAAAGAATTGCAGATATTTTCTGGTAATGCTAACCGCCCATTAGCTAAAGAAATTGTGGCACATCTGGGAACAGAATTGGGAAAGGCAAAGGTTTCCCGATTTCCTGATGGGGAATTACAGGTAAAGATTGATGAAAATGTCAGGGGAGGGGATGTATTTGTAATTCAACCTACCTGCCACCCGGTTCATGACCATTTGATGGAACTGCTGGTAATGATTGATGCACTTCATCGAGCTTCTGCAGGAAGGATTACAGCAGTAATACCATATTACAGCTATGCCAGACAGGACAGAAAAACCCGCCCCAGAGAGCCTATTACCGCCAAACTGGTAGCCAATCTACTGGTAAAGGCAGGTGCTGTTCGTATTTTGACTATGGATTTGCATGCCGGACAGATTCAGGGATTTTTTGATATTCCTGTCGACCATTTGGAAGCAGCCCCCATACTGGCAGATTATTTTAAAACAAAAGATTTATCAAAAGTGGTAGTGGTATCCCCAGATGTGGGAGGAACAGCTCGAGCCAGAAATTTTGCCGGCTATTTGGATAAACCTATAGCCATTATAGATAAATACAGGTCTTCGGAAACAAATGTTGAGGTCATGCATATAGTTGGTAATGTTAAAGACAGGACTGCCATTATAGTAGATGATATGATAGATACTGCCGGCTCTATTATAAAAGGGAGTCAGGCGTTAATGGAGGCTGGAGCAAAAGAGATTTTTATATGTGCCACACACCCCGTTTTTGCTAATCCCGCCCGGCAACGAATGGAAAAACACTGGCAGGAAAATTTGTTCAAGGAGGTAGTTGTGACTAACACAATCCCCATTCCTACAGAAAAACAATTACCCTGTATAAAAGCATTATCTGTTTCCAAGTTATTTGCAGAAGCTATCAAGCGCATTCATTTTAATCAATCTATTAGTGCTTTATTTAGATAAAATTGAATATTTAGATAAAAAATACAAAATATTCAATAATATAATATAAATTTTCTTTAACTAAGTTGAATAAATGTAGTATAATATAATTTTGGTATTAGTTCGAATAATCAATTCAGGCACAAAAGAATTGTTGCGGAGGAAACATATTATGAAACGAATACAATTACTGGTAGAAACCAGGGAGAAATCCGGAAAAGAAGAGAATAAGAAGCTGAGAAAGGCTGGCTATGTGCCAGGTATCTTTTATTCACCCCATTATAAGAATAATCTTCTTTTGAAAATACCGGAAAAAGAACTCTTCCGTTTTTTATCTGATAAAAAACATGCACATGGAATAATTGATTTGAAGATAAAAACAGATGATGAGAAAGAAGTGACCCGTTTAGCCGTGATTAAAGATTTCCAGTATAACTCTTTACAAAGAAAAATCAATCATTTTGATTTTTATGGT
>JAQVGY010000015.1 GCA_028696495.1 Atribacterota bacterium | reverse complement strand
TTAGAAATAAGAATTAAAGTCATATTTCTTCCTTCTAATTTGGGCCTTCTTTCTACCTTAGAAAATTCCTCAGTTTCAGCCATCACTCGTTCTAAAATTTCTTTCCCTGATTCCACAAATTTCATCTCTCTCCCTCTGAACATTACTGTGACCTTAACTCTATTACCATCCTGCAAAAATTTGTGAATCTGTTTTTTCTTAAATTCATAATCATGCTCTCCAATGTTTGGACGCATCTTAATCTCTTTGAGAGTAGTGGCCTTTTGTTTCTTTTTTCCTGACTTTACCCTTTTTTCGAGCATATAACGATATTTACCATAATCCATTATACGACAAACAGGGGGATTAGCATCAGGAGAAACCTCCACTAAATCAAGGTTGTTTTTCTGTGCTTCTTCTAAGGCAGCATCTCTATCAACCAGACCAAGCTGTTTTCCATCATGACCAATCAAGCGAACTTTTGGAGCTTTGATTTCATGATTCACCCGAAAAGTTGATTTTGACTTTATCTCACATTCCTCCTTTAATAATTCATTCCTGTTAATATTATATTACTTTATTATTATAAAATCTTGTTAAATGAATATAGCATATTGTTTTTTTTTAGTCAATATGGTGTTATAGGGCGATTTATTATTTATTGTAGAGATTTTTCACAAATTTCTATATTAATTTGATTGATAAACTGTTCCAGTGTCCTCTCTCCCAAATCACCTTTTCCCCGTTTTCTGACTTTTATTGAATTATTAGCTACTTCCTGGTCACCAAAAATTAGCATATAGGGGATTTTTTGTATCTCTGCCTTCCTGATTTTTGCCCCAATTTTTTCATTATTTTCATCAAGCTCTACTCGTATATTATGCTCAAACAACAGTTTTTCCAATTCTCGACCATATTCGATATGTCTATCGGCAATGGGAAGTAATTTAACCTGAACAGGGGAAAGCCAGGTAGGCAATGCTCCGGCAAACTGTTCAATCAATATGGCAATAAAACGTTCCAGGCTACCCATAATCGTTCTGTGCAACATAACCGGACGTTCTTTTTCACCCTCAGAGTTTATATAGTAAAGGTCAAATAATTCTGGCATTAAAAAATCCAGCTGAATTGTGCCACATTGCCAGCTTCTACCCAAACAATCTTTCAGGTGAAAATCTATTTTAGGACCATAGAAGGCACCATCTCCCTCGTTAATCTTATAAGAAATACCTTTCTCGTCCAGGGCTTTTTTCAGACTATTTATAGCCTTATCCCAAACTTCATCTGAACCCATAGCATTTTCTGGTTTAGTACTTAGCTCAATACTGTAATCAAAACCAAAAGTTTCATAAAAAAAACATTCAAAATCAATGAGATTCTGAACTTCTTCTTTGATTTGCGATGGGCTCATATAGATATGTGCATCATCCTGAGTAAAAGAGCGGACCCTGAATAGACCATGTAGCACACCTGATAATTCATGGCGATGTACCAGCCCTAATTCTGCTACCCTTAAAGGAAATTCTTTATAGCTATGAAGTCTGCTCTTATATACCAGTATACCTCCAGGACAATTCATTGGTTTTACTGCAAAATCCTGTTCATCTATCTTAGTAAAATACATATTCTCTTTATAATGGTCCCAGTGACCGGATTGCATCCACAATGATTTATTCAAAATAATAGGAGTTTTTATTTCCTGATACCCTCTTTTATGATGCTCTTCTCTCCAATACTCTTCCAGCAGATTTCGAATAACCATACCCTTGGCATGAAAAAATGGAAATCCTATACCTTCCTCATGAAAACTAAATAAATCAAGGTCTTTTCCAATTTTTCGATGGTCTCTTCTTTTTGCTTCCTCTAATAACCGCAAATAATTATCTAAAGCCTCTTGGGAATCAAAAGAAATACCATATATTCTCTGTAACATCTTGTTCTTTTCATCACCACGCCAGTAAGCACCAGCCACACTCAATAGTTTAAATGCTTTTATTTTCCCTGTAGAAGGAACATGGGGACCACGACATAAATCAACAAATTCACCTTGCTGGTATACAGTAACCCGGTCTTCTAAAATATCCTTTAACAGCTCTACTTTATATATTTCACCCTTATCTTTGAATAATTGAATTGCATCTTCTTTTTTTAAAACTTTTTTCTGGAAAGGAAGATTCTTTCTTACTAACTCTTTCATCTTCTTTTCAATTATTTTAAAATCATCAGGAGAGAAGGTGTGTTCGGAATCAAAATCATAGTAAAACCCTTCTTCTATTGCCGGACCAATAGCAATTTTGGTTCCAGGAAAGAGTTCCTGTACTGCCTCTGCCATGATATGTGATGAACTATGGAAAAATATTTCTTTTCCCTCTTTGCTTTGATAGGTAATAATTTCCAGACTATCTCCATCTTCTGGTTTATCAGAAAGGTCTTTTTTGTTATTATTAGTCTTTATCGCTAAAGCCTCTTCGGCCAATCGAGGATCGTACTGTTTTATTATTTCAAAGAAGGTTGACTGGGAATTAACGCTAACCTTCTTTCCATCCCATAAACAAATATTAGCTACCTCCATTAGATTCACCACCTTTAAAACAAAAAAACTCACGTAAACTTACATGAGGTTTTTTATTAATTCTCATTGTTACAAAAATTAAAAAATTTTTCCCTTCCTTAATTATTTTACACAATATTGATGATAAATGGTGGGCGGTACTGGGATTGAACCAGTGACCTCTTCCGCGTCAAGGAAGCATTCTTCCACTGAACTAACCGCCCGGGTATTCTGGATCCCTATTATAGCTGGAGGCGGCACTCGGATTTGAACCGAGGATAAAGGATTTGCAGTCCTCTGCCTTCCCGCTTGGCTATGCCGCCTCAAAGACAATAATTTGATAGTATCATTACATTAAAACAATGGAGCGGAAAACGGGATTTGAACCCGCGACCCTCGCCTTGGCAAGGCGATGCTCTACCACTGAGCTATTTCCGCAAAGAAAATGTATCAGGTGCCGAGACCCAGAGTTGAACTGGGGACACGTGGATTTTCAGTCCACTGCTCTACCGACTGAGCTATCTCGGCAATATATTATACATCTTTAATAAAATAACAAAGAAAATGGCGGGGTCGACGGGATTTGAACCCGCGTTCTCCTGCGTGACAGGCAGGCGTGTTAGACCGGACTGCACTACGACCCCACACTTAAATGACTGGTAGGCGGAACAGGGCTTGAACCTGTGACCCCTGGCTTGTAAAGCCAGTGCTCTCCCTACTGAGCTATCCGCCCGTTAATCTTTTTTTTACAAACTGCAAGGATTATTATAACATCTCTTTTTTTCTTTGTCTATAAATAGTAATAAAATATTTATTTACTTCTGCTATGTTCATTTCCAATAGTATAAATCTTTATTTAAAAGGGAATATCTTCTTCATTGGAACTTTCACCAATAAATCTGCTCTCTTCACCATCCTCTTCAACTGAATCTTCTTCTCTATAGGTGCCCCCTTTGGCATATTCATCACCGGTTGTAGTTTCAATATCTTTCAGATAGTCTAAAAATTGAACGGTTCTGGCATTGATTTCATAAGATACTCTCCTATTCCCTTCTCTATCCTGCCAGTTATTGGACCTTAACTCTCCATTAATAGCAATTCTTCTGCCCTTCTTTAAATATTGAGAAGTATATTCAGCCTGTTTGCCCCAGACTGAAACATTGATAAAGAGAGTATCTTCCACATTATTCCCTTCCTGATTTTTATAGCTACGATTAATAGCCATACCAAACCGGCAAACCGCCCTACCAGAAGGTGTATATCTCAATTCGGGATCCCGTGTGAGGCGTCCAATCCCTGTAAAGCAATTTAAATCACCAAAAGAAGCCATTTTAATTCCTCCTCTTAAATCTAAAAGGCTATAAATCACCTTTAAAATTATAATTTTTTATAATGCCTTCATCTTTTGTTTCTATATTAACAGAAATAAAAAATATGAGCAATTTCATTCCATCAATGTAATACAATGTTTATCAGCTTACCTGGTATATAGATAATCTTATCAATCTTTTTATGTTCAATCCATTTTTTTATTTTTGGTAATTCCACTATCGTATTTTTAACTATCTCCTCAGAGATATCGGCAGACATTTTAATCTTATCACGAAGCTTGCCATCTACCTGAATCACAATTAACATCTCTTCTTCTCTGATTAAATTAGTATCAAAGAGTGGCCATCTTTCAAAATAAAGGCTTTGTTTTCCCCCAATTTCACTCCACAATTCTTCACAAAAATGGGGTGCAATAGGGCTGAGTAATTTGATAATATTTTCTATGGTCTCTCTTATAATAACTCTTTCTGCCTCAGATAGCTGAGCGCCTTTTATCTTGATACCATATAATTCATTGACCAGCTCCATAATGGTACTTATTGCCGTATTAAAATGGAATCTCTCTTCAATATCTTCTGTGACTTTTTTTATGGTCTGATGTGTCTTTCTTTCTAATTTGATAAACTCTTTTCTTATTGACTTAGCGCTGGCCTCTTCGTGCAATTTCTTTTCTTCAAAAAGCTGGTGATATTGTCGAACTATTCGCCATACTCTATTTAAGAAACGGGTTGCACCCTCAATACCCTGTTCACTCCATTCCATATCCATTTCAGGAGGACCGGCAAAGAGAATCATTAATCTGGTTGCATCGACACCATATTGATTAAAAATATTCCCTGGAGTAACCACATTTCCTTTTGATTTAGACATCACTGTTCCTTCTTTACAGACCATACCCTGGGTAAAGAGTCGATTGAAAGGTTCTTTAAAATTTAGATATCCCATATCATTTAGAGCCTTAACAAAAAATCGGGAATATAAGAGGTGCAGTATAGCATGTTCTACTCCTCCTATATACTGGTCAACTGGCATCCAGTAATGTAGCTCATTCTCATCAAATGGCTTATCATCAGTAAAAGGTGAACAGAAACGTAGATAATACCAGGAAGAACAGACAAAGGTATCCATAGTATCAGTATCCCTCTTTGCCTCTTCCCCGCATTTTGGACAGGTGGTATACAAGAATTCTTTACTATAGAGTAAGGGAGATAATCCAGTCGGTTTAAAATCAACATCTTGAGGCAGATATACCGGCAAATCCTTTTCCGGCACTGGTACCATTCCACATTTCGGGCAATAAATAATCGGTATAGGGGCCCCCCAGTACCGCTGCCTGGAGATAAGCCAATCCCGTAGACGGTAGTTGACTTCTCTTTTACCCAGCCCTTCTTTTTCCAGATATTCAATTATTATTTCTCTTCCTCTATCACTGGGAAGTCCATCGAATCTACCCGAATTAACTATTGTACCTTCCTCATCAAAGGCTTCTTGAAGATTATCTTCTGTCAGGTGTAAATCTTCGGGCTGTATAACTATTCTTACCGGCAAATTATATTTTCGGGCAAATTCCAGGTCTCTCTGGTCATGTGCCGGTACTCCCATAACCATTCCAGTACCATATTCCATCAACACATAATTTGCCAGCCAGATTGGGATTTTCTCCTGATTTAAAGGATTGATAATATACTTACCGATAAAACAGCCTCTCTTTTCTGTTAAATCGATATTCTTCTCATCAATCTTTTCTTTAAAATATTCATCTTTAAATATTTTTACATCTTCTTCATAGGCAGTACCTTTTACCAGCTCATTCACTATGGGGTGCTCGGGAGAAAGAACAAAAAAGGTTACCCCACAAAGAGTATCCGGTCTGGTGGTGAAGACGGTGAAGGTTTGGTCAGTTCCCATCAGGTTAAATTTGACTTTAGCACCCTCACTCCTGCCAATCCAGTTCCTCTGCATGGTTAATACTCTTTCAGGCCATTCTTCCAAAATATCCATGTCATCCAGAAGTCTTTGAGCATAATCAGTTATTTTAAAAAACCATTGTGATAACTCTTTTTTAGTTACCTCTGTTCCACATCTCTCACAATTACCATTTACAACCTGTTCATTTGCCAGTACTGTGGCACAGGAAGGACACCAATTGACTACTGCCTTTTTCTTATATGCCAGACCATTTTTGTAAAGCTGTAAAAAAATCCATTGAGTCCATTTATAATATTCAGGACTGCTGGTAGTAACCTCACGTCTCCAGTCATAACTTATTCCCATAGATATTAAGGTATTTTTCATCTTCTGAATATTATTCTGTGTCCATATAGCCGGGTGAATCTGGTTTTTAATGGCAGCGTTTTCTGCCGGTAAACCGAATGAATCCCAACCCATCGGGTGTAATATATTAAATCCTCTGTTGTGCTTATAACGGGCTACTACATCCCCGATAACATAGTTTTTAACATGCCCCATATGTGGTTCACCGGAAGGATATGGAAACATTTCCAGTACATAATACTTTTTCTCAGCAGGCTTCATATCGTTTTCAAATAATCCCTGACTATACCAGTATTTTTGCCATTTCTGCTCAGCTTCTTTAAAATTATATTTCTCTTCCATGTATTATCTCACTCCCCTAAAATAAAAAACCCCGTCACCTGTAATAATATAATTACAAGGGACGAGATTTACTCGTGGTACCACCCTTCTTCGGTAGAAAAAATGGTGGAGCTGGCGGGAATCGAACCCGCGACTTCCTCCACGCCAAGGAGGCACTCTCCCGTCTGAGCTACAGCCCCATCTACCCTTCTTATTCTTTAACGCAGAATATCGCTTGAGTCATTAGCATACTATTTTCACCCAAGGTGTTTGCAGGTGAGTTTTTTTGGGGACCCTTATCAGTTTTCACCAGCCACTGACTCTCTTCTGGTAGGTACTCCCAATTATTTTCTGCAAAATATTTTCTTAACAAGTTTTACAAGAATTTACAGTTTTTAAAATTTTATTAATTATAGGTAAATAAAAAACAAAAGTCAATTAAAGTAACTATTAACATATCCATAGATTGGCCTAAAATTATTAGAATAAATAAGTGCAGGTTATAATCACTAATAAATAATTAACATCCTGCACTTATTCTGGCACTATTACGATTACTAGAAAAAAACTTTTTATGAATACTTGTTAAACTTTTTTTAATCTTTGCCCAGCCACCATATTACACCAACGATAGCTGCTATAATTGCCGCAATCCAGTACCATTCTAAATCAAACATCTATTCTACACCTCCTCATTAAATTAAATTTTATCAATCTGCTATTATTATAGTTACAAGATGCTTTAAAAACAAGTACTTGCCTAAAATAATTTAAAAAAACAATACATTTTTTTAATGAACTATGATTCGGATTCGCTCTCCTGTTTGGCTTTTTCTATAATTTCCTGAGCAATTTGAGAAGGAACTTCCTCATAATGAGAAAATTTCATGGTAAATGTCCCTCTTCCCTGGGTAATAGACCGCAAATCGATGGAATATCTGAACATCTCCGCCAGAGGTACCTGGGCTTTAATTATCTGCCTGCCCTTTACTCCCTCATCCATTCCCATTATCTTACCCCTTTTGCTATTTAAGTCTCCTATTATATCTCCCATATAATCTTTGGGCACTATCACTTCCAGATTATAAATAGGTTCTAATAATACCGGTTCAGCCATTGCAGCACCTTTTTTGAAAGCCAGGGAACCGGCTACTTTAAAAGCCATTTCAGAGGAATCAACGGTATGATAGCTGCCATCATACAGGGTCGCCCTGATATCGATAGTGGGATAACCTGCTAATACACCTTTTTGCATAGATTCGATAATTCCTTTTTCTACTGCCGGTCGATACTGTTTAGGTATAACTCCGCCCACGATTTTATCAACAAATTCGAAACCTTTACCCCGTTCCAGTGGCTCAAACTCTACAAAGCAATGTCCATATTGACCACGACCACCGGATTGTTTCTTATATTTTCCTTCTGCCTGTACTTTTGCTCTGATAGTCTCTTTGTATCCGACTTTGGGAGTGTTTTTCTCAACTTCTACTCCAAACTTCTTTTCCATAGTTTCAATCACCACATCAAGATGAGATTCTCCCATTCCGGCAATAATTGTCTCCCCGGTATCTTCATCCCTGATAATCTGTATGGTCGGTTCTTCTTCCTGTATCCTGCTTAAGGCAATACTGAGTTTATCTTCATCTCCTTTACTCTTTGGAGTTATAGCTAATCTCATTATAGGTTCAGGGTAATCTACCCTTACAAATTCAATTGGAAATTCTTTATCACATAGCGTGTCACCGGTGTTAGTCTTCTTTAATTTGGCAATTGCTCCAATAGAACCAGCAGAAACTTTTGAAACACTGCTCTGTTCTTTCCCTTGCATTCGAAATATTTTCCCAACCTTGTTTTCAACATCCTGGGATGAATTATAGACCTGTGAATCAGAGCTCAGCTCACCGGTAAAAACTCTAAAATAGGTCAGGTTCCCAACATATGGGTCTGCAATAGTCTTAAATACCAGTGCAGAAAATGGTGAATCATCTACAGTGCGCTTCAATTGGATTTCCTTGTTTTCTTTGAGGTCTTTTACAGTAATATCAGGCAATTCAACCGGGTTGGGGAAATAATCCTTTATAAAATCAAGCAGTAGTTCAATACCGATATTTTTGGTTGCCGAGCCACACAGGATAGGAAATATCTTCTTTTCTACCATGGCACCCTTCATACATGTTAGTATCTCTTCTTCGGTCAGCCCTTCTCCATCGAGGTATTTCATAAGAATTTCATCATTATATTCTGCAACTATTTCTACCATCTTTTGATGTTGGTTATTAGCATTTTCCTTTAAATCATCTGGAATATCTTTTTCTTCAATCTGAACCTTACCATCTTTATCTGTCTGGAAATAGTAAGCTTTCATCTTTAATAAATCAATTATGCCCTGAAAGTTTTCTTCTGTTCCAATGGGCAATTGCACAGGTACAGCATTGTGTCCAAAGTTTTCTACAATCTTCTCACTAGCGGCATTAAAATCGGCTCTTTCTCTATCCATTTTATTTATAAAAAAAATTCTGGGGAGCTGGAATTCTTCCGCATAATCCCATACTTTTTCAGTTTGTACTTCTACACCAGAAACACCACAAACCACAATGAGCGCACAATCTACTACTCTCAAACTGGATTTTGTATCAATAATAAAATCGAGATAACCAGGCGTATCTATTATATTAAAGGTAGAATCCTTCCAATCTAAATAAGCTAAAGAAGAATTTATGGTAATACCTCTCTTTATTTCTTTGGGATCATAATCAGTAACGGTATTGCCCTGTTCTGTCTTCCCCAAACGGGTAGTCATATTGGCATCAAAAAGCATTGCTTCAGTAAGAGAGGTCTTCCCGGTATCACCGTGTCCTACAAGAGCAAATGTTCTTACTTTTTCTACATCATTTTTAGTCACCAAAGATTCCTCCTTGAAATCTATTTATCCTCATTATTCTATCAAAGAATATTATTTATAGCAAAGATTGTCAAAAATAAATATTTTCACTTTTTAATTTTATAATTCAAATTAAATTTTTTATTTTATCTATGGTTACAATAACTCGTTTCAGACAATCATCTAAATTGCTTTGTTCTTTTATTTCGAAAATTAAAACTCCCTCATAATTAATTTTTCTTAAAAAAGGGATGAATGAAGGCCAGGGGAAACGCCCCTCTAGTGGTAAGAGATGCAAATCATGCTTACTATCATTATCATGAATATGTATGTGCAATATGCTCTCCTGCCAGTTAATCGGTATATTATATAAATTTAAAGCCCCTTGCTCTATCTCGGGATAGTTCAGTAAATAATGGCCGGTGTCAAAACATATTCCTAAATCTTTGGAAGGAATCGCCTCTTTAATCAGTTGAATATCTTCCCACCTATCACCAACCCTTCCCGGTAGTGTATTTTCCAAAGCTATTTTAACTTTCCAGTTCTGACAGAAATCTACAATCTCCTTTAGGCTCTCAATACTCAATTCTAATCTCTTTCCCTTATCATCAGGATTCTCCACCATTGTTCCAGGATGCACCACTACTAAATCGGTTCCTAAATGGTGTGCCATTAGAACTGCCTTTTCGACCTCTCGTACTGATTTTATTCTTTCATAGGTTTGAGGGTGGGAAATATCAGCACCATCCATAGGCATATGTATTGCTCTAACCGTAATTTCTTTGCGCTCCAGCAGCTTCTTTAATTTGAGGAGTTCACTAATTTCTTGGGGATTAAAATGGCCTTTTTTTGGTCTGAGCTCAATAATGTTAATCTTTTCTTTTATTAAATATGGTAATAATTTCTCAATTGGTTTTCGATAATAAACCATGGTAGAAATACCAAAATTTAAATTCATCTTCTCTCCATCTGCTATGAATTAAAATATTTTAATGTTATCCGTTTTTTTGATTCTTGGGAAATATATTATGTATAGTATTACTTTAAAAATAACTCTACAGAAAAGGCGGCGGTAGCCCCTTCACCACAGGCAGTAACAACCTGCCTCAAACTTTTTGCACGTACATCACCACAGGCAAAGATACCCTTAATTTCAGTCTCCATATTATCATCAGTGATGATATAACCACTATCATTAACTAAACGTTCCTTCAATTCTCCCAAAGAAGGATAGATTGGTTTATAGCCGGCAAAAATAAAGACACCCTGACATGAGAAAGTAATTATTTCACCAGTCTTTACATTTTTTAACTGCAGACTCTCAACCTGTGTCTTACCATCTATGGAAAGAACAATATTGCTCCATTTAAGGTTTATTTTAGGGTTGTTAAAGACACGCTCCTGCAGTATTTTGGAGCCTCTTAATTCATCTCTCCGATGTACAATAGTAACTTTACTGGCATATTTGGTTAAAAATAATGCCTCTTCTAAAGCGGTGTCTCCTCCTCCCACTACCACAATCTCTTTATCACGGAAAAAAGCTCCGTCACAGGTTCCGCAATAGGAGACTCCTCTTCCAGTTAGCTCTATTTCACCGGGTACTCCTAATTTACTCGCCTCACCACCTGAGGCAATTATAACTGATTTACTGTAAAAGTCCCTATCGGTAGTGCTTATTTTAAAATTTGTTTTATTTTCATGCTGTTCCTGAGAAATCTCTAATACTGTACTATTTACAATCTTTAAACCAAATTTTGTTGCCTGCTCTTCAAATCTTTGCATCAACTCAGGCCCTATGATGCCTTCAGGAAAACCAGGATAATTTTCGATAGTCTCAGATAAATTTACCTGACCTCCACTGATTCCCTTCTCAATTAATAATGTATTAACTCGATATCGGCTTAAATAAAGGCCGGCCGTTAATCCAGCAGGCCCACCTCCAACTATAATACTTTCATATACATTATTTTTAATATTTTTTTCCTCTTTTACCATTTTTCTACACCTCAACAGTCTGTAAAAATTCAAAATATAGTTTTAAAGATTTAATATTTCAGCTATGGTCTTTGTTGCTTATTATATCTCATTAAGTTTGCTTTTATCTCAATTTTTGCCCCATCCAAAGGGTCGATATCTTTAAGGGGTACCAGCATGCCATAAACCAGGCTCTGATACAATCTGGACATGAAGTGATTGATAAAGACATCTTTGCCATTTATCTTGATTGAGATGAAATCTTGAAGAACAGAACATTTTTCTATTGTTTCCTGTCCTTTAACAATAGCCCGGGCTAAGCCATAACAATCACCATATCCACATTTTCCGCAGTTCTCCTCCGGCAATAAAAAACTTTTTTTCTCAATCTCTTCTACCATTGTTTCTAAATCATTTTTCTCTGTAATCAAGTAATCGATAATCTTCTTTTCTTTTAAAGAAACATCCGTTCCTGCACTAAACAATTCCAGCCCATCGGAAAGTGATTCTTTATCACCTTCCTCCCTTAAACAGATAATTTTTGGGAAATATTTCAGGCTTTTAAACCCTTCAATCACTAAAAAATCAGCAGAGAGCAGAGGTACAACCCTTTTTAAATCCCAGCCGGTGTCGAACATTATCTCGGTTCTCTCAGGAGTAATAAGTGCTACCTTTTCAACCTCTTTTAAAAATTTTTCTGTATCACTATCCTCGCGAGGGATAGGTTTACTGGAATGCTTGATCACCGCAACTTTGTAATTCTTATTTTTTAGTGCTTTAGCGATTGCTATAGCCAGTGTTGTTTTACCACTCTTTTTAAAACCTACAATTGCGATGGCTTTCATAAAAACCTCCAAAAATATAGTCGATATTAGAGTAAAAAAAGCAATTTAAATAACAAGTAATACCTGTGAATATCAAATTATTATCTTTTATCATTATCAGTATGGTCTTCTAAAAAATCGCTTCCTTCGTCTTTTCTAACAAATTTTTTAATGATTATGGTTACTATCAGCCAGACTAATATAATAGTTCCCAGCAATATGAATAATTCTTTGTATGTTGCAACAAAATATTTAAATTCATTGAAAAAGATAAAAATGTCCAACAATTCCACTCCCGATAATAAAAACTAAACTACAATTCAAGTCTGGTGCTAATTTCTTTAATCTTTTGAAAAAAATCAGTGGAAAGGAAATCCTGCCAGCTGCCCAGATTAATATCGAGGTCTTGATAATAGGGAATATTTCCTAAATGTTTCACATTGAAACTATTAGCCAGCTCTCTTATTCGGCTATTGCCATCTTCAGTCAAACACATATTTTCAATTAGACCAAAAATCTTTAAATCCAGTTCTTTAAGTATCTTCAGGGTCTTGGAAACAATATTACTGGAAAGTATAGAAGAGGTAGTAATGATTAGAAAATTACCATTCTTTACATATTGTAGCAAATCAAGAAAAGGGTCAGCCATACCCGGCGGCATATCTATAACCAGGCACTCAGTATCATCCCATCTGGTTACAGCCATCAGTTCCAAAAATGCATCACTATATTCTCTTCCTCTTATAGGCAAGGGGTTATCCTGAGTATAATAAGCTACCGACATAAACTTTACTCCTCCTATCTCTTCTGGCAATATCCCCTTTTCTTCCTCAGGAAATTCATTACTGGCATTCAATAAAATATGAGCAGATGCTCCCCAAAAATCCAGATCGAGCAAACCGGTCTTACATCTATCAGCCAAAGCCAGGCTCAATGCTGTGGACACTACAGATTTACCTACACCGCCCTTTCCGCTTACTACTGGAATGATGTATTTAATGGCAGCAAATTTTTCCCTTGATACAACTTCTCTCGGATCAATCATGATACCCTCCTGCTGAAAATATTTTTATTGGAATTTCTAAATAGTAAATTCTTTATAAATCCTCACCGGTAATCTCTTTAATATAAATACCTCTTCCTCTGACTACCTCAAAATCGGGGCTGCCACATCTGGGGCATCTTATAAAAGAATGGACCACTTCCGGTACAAAATGAATAGATTCTTTTATTGTGTGCTCATTTATATTTGCCTCTTTCAATGTCCATCTATTCTGGCAATTTCGGCATTTAAAGGTAGCCTTTTCATTTATAAAAATAAAGTCTGCCTCTTCTGCTATGGTTCCCTTTTTTAAACTATCTAAACCAAACTTCACAATCTCTTCCTCAATTCCCTGCAGCTCCCCTAATACAATTTTAACCTCGAGCAATTTCCTCAAATTCCTTTTTTTTGCTTCTTTAACAGATGATTTTAATACAGCCTCAGCTAAAGACCATTCATGCATTTTACTGCCT
>JAQVGY010000102.1 GCA_028696495.1 Atribacterota bacterium | reverse complement strand
TTCCTCGCCAGATTGAAAAGAACATCAGTGCCTTTCTGGCAGGATATAAAATAGCAGAAGGAAAATAAATATGAAAAAATTCTTTTATCCATCATCGGTAGCTATTTTTGCTTCCATGAAAGAGGGTAAAACAGGTTATGAAATTATAAAAAATATGGTTGAGGGTGGATTTAAGGGAAAGATTTATCCTATAAGTCAGAGCAGTGGAGGCAAGGTCTTTCAATTAGAGGTTTATCCTGATTATCAGGATTTAGAGTTCGATTTAGCGATTATAGCAATACCTGAAAAGTTTATCCCTGCTCTCCTTGAAGATCTGGGTAAAAAGGGAGTTCCGAGAATTGTTATTATTTCCGCAGGATTCTCAGAAGTTGGAAATAGAGAGGGAGAAGAAGCCATAAAAGATATTGCCCGGAAATACCGGATGAGGGTTATTGGTCCCAACTGTGCAGGAATAATGAATACTGAAAACAATTTGTTTACCAGTATTGAAGTACGAGCTTTACCCGGTGGGACTGCCTTCATTACCCAGAGTGGTGCCCTTGGTGGTGCTGTTTTGATGATGGCAGAAGAATTGAATTTTGGTTTTTCTAAATTTGTCAGCTTTGGAAATAGATGTGATGTAGGTGAAATTGACCTAATTGAGTATTTTGAAAATGACCCTCAAACTAAAGTTATTGCTCTCTATATCGAAGGATTAGTGGAAGGTAGGAAGTTTTTATTACAGGCTGGCAAAACCGGTTTAAAAAAACCGATTGTTGCGATTAAAGCTGGGAAGAGCAGTGCCGGTATGAGGGCAACATCTTCCCATACCGGCTCTCTGGCAGGAGAAGATAAGATTTATGATGCTGCCTTTCATCAGGCCGGTATTTTAAGGGTAGAAGGTGTAGAAGAGATGTTTGATTTATGCCGGGCGTTGAATTACTATCCTAAAATTGAGGGAAACCGAATTGCTGTTATTACCAATTCAGGAGGTCCGGCAGTAATGGCTGTTGACAAATTAGAAGAACTTGGCTTAAATATTTGTGAACCATCAAAAATTTTAAAAGAACGATTAAAAGAGATGCTACCTCCTCATGTTTCACTGGGGAATCCTTATGATTTACTGGCATATGGTGAGGCAGAGAATTTTTATCAGGTAAGTAAAGCCATTGCTCCTGAATATGATGCCCTTATTGCCATCTTTGTACCAACCTCTTTTATGGATTCCACTAAAATTGCCTCTGCCTTAGGCAAAGTAAAACAGGAAATAAAAATACCTATCTTTGCCAATTTTATGGCAGGCAGATTGGTGAAAGAGGCGGCTGCAGTATTAGAATCCTATGGTATACCCAATTATAGTACCGGGGAAAGATGTGCCAGGGTCATTCAAAAAATCTATAAATATACTATGAGATTAAATAATAAATAGAATAGTGGAAGTGTAGAGCAAACCAGATTACAATATGAAAGGGAAAAAGGTATCAATTATCAATAACGATGATTATAGGTTATTGATAAATTTAAGGAGCAAAAATGCACAGACTTATAGAAAATGCCAGAACAGAAAACAGATCCTTACTGGAGACAGAGGCAAAAGAATTATTGTTAGAATATGGCCTACCCGTTCCAGCCTTTAAATTGATTAAAAATGAAGATGAGGTAGAAGAGATAGGTGAGCTGATTGGCTATCCCCTTGTCATGAAGATTGTCTCTCCAGATATTATTCACAAATCAGAGGCAGGAGGGGTGAAAGTGGGAATAAAAGACGGACAATCTGCCAAAAAAGCTTATCGGGACATCATATCAAGTGCCCAAGGGTATGATGATAAGGCACACATATATGGTATAATTACCTATAGAATGTGCCCTGCATCGACAGAAGTAATTATTGGAATGTTAAAAGATCCTCATTTCGGTCCCGTAATCATGTTTGGACTCGGTGGCATCTTTGTAGAAGTACTAAAAGATGTCTCCTTCCGTATCCTTCCTATAACGGAAATAGATGCCAAAGAAATGATAGGTGAGATAAAAGGATATCCAATACTAAAAGGGGTAAGAGGGGAGCCTCCTAAGGATATTGCTGCCATAAGAGAAGTTCTTATCAAGCTATCTGCCCTGGTCATGGAAAATCCCGAAATCCAGGAAATTGATTTGAATCCTATTTTAGTATATGAAAATAGATTACAGATAGTAGATGCCCGAATAATATTATAAACGGAGGTGTTATTATTGTTAGAACAGAAAGAACACAAATTTGATATATTAGGTAGAGATTTTGATATCAAGAATATTGGTAAAGTTACCGGAGAAGAAAAATATTCCTGTGATATCAATATACCTGGACAGCTTCATGCTGTAATTCTGCGCAGTCCCTATGCCCATGCTGAGATTAAAGGAGTGGATTATTCAGAGGCAGAAAAAATGGGGGCTATCTGTATTGGTCCACAGGATGTGCCTGATGTTTTATATAATGAGCGAATAGTCAGTATTCCTGCAAAAACATATCGGGACAGGACAGTATTACCCAAAGACAGGGTGCGACATGTTGGTGAGGCAATAGCTGCCTGTGCCGCAGAGACAGAGGAAAAAGCCTTTGAAGCATTAAAGAAAATCAAAGTGACCTGGGGAGAAAAGTGGGAGCCGGTAGTCACTCTTGATGATGCCATGTCTCCTGATGCTCCTGCTATTTATGATCAGGTCTATTTAGGTGATGATAAAGTAGAGATAAACAATAATCTTGCCTGTGATCGCAATATTGATGTAGGTGATATTGAAGAAGGGTTTAAGGAAGCTGATATCATTGCAGATGAAACCTTTGATGTTCAAAGGGTTTACCATATGCAAATGGAGACAAAGTCAGCAGTATGCCAGCCGGAAGCCGATGGAGGTATTACCCTTTGGACTACCACCCAGGGGATTCATAATGTCCGTATTCTTTTGGGACAGATTTTCTCTATTCCCTTAAGCCGTATCAATGTTAAACGAACTACTTTAGGAGGATCATTTGGTTCCAGTATTCAAATGAATTCAGTTACTCCCATCTGTGTTGCTCTGGCTTTAAAAGCAAGAAAACCGGTCAAATTGGTTACCACCCGGGAAGAAGACATGTATGACCATTCCAGCTATCCTTTGAGAACAAGGTTAAAAGTTGGTGTAAAAAAAGATGGTACTCTAACTGCTGCACACTGTCAGGTATGGCTGGAAATCGG
>JAQVGY010000101.1 GCA_028696495.1 Atribacterota bacterium | reverse complement strand
ATACCGATTAGTTCTACTAAATCTATGACCGCTCATATGTTAGGGGCAGCGGGTGCGGTTGAGGCAATTGTTTGTATCAAAGCAATGGTGGATAGTTTTATTCCCCCAACTATAGGGTTAGAAGAATCTGATCCGGAATGTGATCTGGATTATGTTCCAAATCAAGGGAGAGAAAGAGAATTAAATTATTCCCTCTCCAATTCTTTTGGTTTTGGAGGCCATAATGTCAGTCTCCTATTTAAAAAATGGCAAGATTAACAGGAGAGAAATAAATTGTTAAAAATTGATGATATAAAAAAAATTATTCCCCATCGCTATCCCTTCCTTTTTATCGATTATATTTCTGAAATCGTGCCCGGAGAAAGAGCAGTTGGTCATAAGAACGTCAGCGCAAATGAGCCTTTTTTCCAGGGGCATTTTCCACAGGAGATGGTTATGCCCGGAGTGCTGATTATTGAATCCCTGGCACAGGTGGGAGCTGTGGCAATTCTGGCCCAGGAAGAGAATAAGGGAAAACTGGCTTACTTTGGAGGTATTAAAAAAGCGGCATTTAAGAAAAAAGTAATACCCGGGGATACTTTAAAATTAGAAGTAGAAATAATAAAAAGAAAAGGGGCTTTTGGCCTGGGGAGCGGAATTGCCACTGTAGAGGGGCAGATTGCTGTTAAGGCAGAGCTTCTTTTTGCACTGGAGCAAAAATAATACCAGAAGAGAAGAGATAAGAAGGTTCAATTATGAAATTGGATAAAATGCCGGTACTGAGAATCGGTGATTTACCCGTTGATATTCCTATTATACAGGGTGGTATGGCAGTGGGTATCTCCTTAGCAGGGCTGGCTTCTGCTGTTGCCAGCGCCGGTGGGGTTGGAGTAATTGGTACAGCCGGAATCGGTATGATGGAACCCGATTTTGACAGTAGTTATAAAAAAGCCAATCAGAGAGCGTTAAGAAAAGAGCTCAAAAAAGCCAGAGAGGCGACAGATGGGATTATTGGTGTAAATATCATGGTTGCACTGACTGATTTTGTGGAAATGTTAAATATCGCTATAGAAGAGATGGTAGACCTGGTATTGATGGGTGCTGGTTTACCTTTAAAAGGCATGGAGAGTTTGATCCCGGCATATTCTGGAGAAAAAAAGCCCAAAGTCGTTCCCATAGTCTCCTCTGCCAGGGCAGCAAGATTAATTTTTACACACTGGCAAAAAAGTTACAATCATATACCTGATGCAGTGGTATTAGAGGGTCCCTTAGCGGGAGGACATCTGGGCTTTAAGAGAGAACAGATTTATAATCCAGATTTTACTATAGAAAAAATGTTACCGGAGACTATCTCTGTCTTAAAACCATTTGAAGAAAAATTTAAAAAGAAGGTTCCCGTAATTGTTGCCGGTGGTATTTATACAGGTGGAGACATTTTCCATTTTCTTCAATTGGGAGCACAGGGAGTACAGATGGCAACCCGTTTCGTAGCTACAGTGGAATGTGATGCCTCTGAAGGATTTAAGCAGACTTATATTAACTGTAAAAAAGAGGATATGGTAATTATTGACAGTCCGGTAGGGTTGCCGGGAAGGGCTATCAGGAATGAGTTTTTGGAAAATGTTTCCCAGGGAAATAAGAAACCTTTTAAATGTAGTTGGAAATGCTTGAAAACCTGTGATTTTAGGAGAGCACCCTATTGTATCGCCTCAGCCCTGACCCACGCCCAGAGAGGGGATTTTAAGGAAGGATTTGCCTTTGCCGGTGCCAATGCCTACCGAATTGAAAGAATTATAACAGTCAATGAGCTGATGTCAGCTTTAAAAAATGAATACTTACATGCTGCAAATAAATTTTCTAATAATTAAAAATTATTTAGTTTAATATTGCTTGACATTATGCAGGGCAAATGGTAATATTTTTTTGAAAAAGTATCTTTAATTTAGTCCTGAGAGACTAGAAAGGTAGTAAAATTTGATTACAGACACACGTGTTTCCATAAAAATTAATAAAGAAAAAATATTTTTAAGGGAATCTTCCCCATTTTTTGGGGAAGATTTTTTTATATATAAATATAATTTAAAAGAGGGAGGAGGTTGTAAAAATGATTATTGATAGACTTTACCGAGAAGCACTAAAAAGCCCGGTCTGTGTAGGATTAGATTTCAGAGAGCATTTGTTGCCAGAATTCCTGCTGCAGTCTTCCAGCAGCCTGGAAGAAAAAATATTTATTTTTAATCGCAATATTGTAGAGGCAACTAAAGACCTTGTTGCCTGTTATAAATTACAGATTGCCTGTTATGAGGCACTGGGGCTGGAAGGATTAAAGGCTTATAGCCGCACCGTTCAATATATAAGGGAAAATGGCAAAATAACCATCGGTGATGTAAAAAGGGGTGATATTGCCATTACTGCAGAATATTATGCTAAAGCACATTTTTCGGGAGATTTCGAAGTAGACTTTGTCACTATGAGCCCCTATTTAGGAGAAGACAGTATCAGTCCCTATTTTAAATATCTGGAAACCGGAGAAAAGGGCATCTTTGTCCTGATACATACCTCTAATGAAAGTTCACGTGATTTTCAGGAATTAATCACAGAAGGCACTCCACTCTATATAAAAGTTGCTGAAAAAGTTAATGAATGGGGGAAGTCTTTTATTGGTTCCAGTGGACTCAGTCTTATAGGAGGTGTCGCCGGCTTGACTTTTCCTGAAGATATGAAAAAAATATGGGAAGTCTGTCCCAATGCCTTTTTTTTGATACCTGGTTATGGAATGCAGGGAGGAAAATCAATCGATCTTACCCCTCTACTGGAAGGGAAAAAGAGATTTATTATTAATTCATCCCGGGATATTATAGGTGCTCATAAAGGTATTAAAGAAGGCAAAGGCTTTGAAGAATGCGCCAGAGAGAAGGTTCGATTAATGAAAGAAGATATACTGAAATGGCAAAGGTAATTTTTAACCAGGAAATAGACGAAAATATCTATCATATAGAAATTGCCGGAAAATATAAGGGCACTATGGGGCAATTTTATATGTTAAGAGGATGGGAATCCCATCACCCTGTTCTGGGAAGGCCTCTCAGTATCTTTGACCTCAATAGTGAATCGATTAGCTTTATATATAAGGTAATTGGAGAAGGAACCCGTCTGATAAGCAGATTAAAAGAAGATGATAATATAGAACTTTTTGGACCATATGGCAAGGGATTTCCGCGTGT
>JAQVGY010000014.1 GCA_028696495.1 Atribacterota bacterium | reverse complement strand
CTGGTATCCAGCAGGTCAACCTGTTTAAGGAGAAGGGTAGGGGCAATAATTGTTAAGGATAAGCGTATATTAACTACCGGTTACAATGGTGTACCCCGGGGTTTGGCCCATTGCGGGGAAGTCGGTTGTTTGCGGGAAAAAATGGGAATACCTTCTGGAAAAAATCAGGAACTGTGCAGAGGATTACATGCCGAACAAAATGCTATTATCCAGGCGGCATTACATGGTATCACTATTCAGAATAGCTATCTTTATTGTACTGAACAACCATGTATTACCTGTGCCAAAATGATTGTCAACGCTGGTATAATTAAGATTCTTTATCTCAATAGTTATCCCGATGAATTAGCCAGAACGTTATTAAAAGAAGCCGATGTAGAAGAGATTAATTATGAAATCAAAAACAAATCATAAAATTAAGATTGCCTTTATCTTTGGAACAAGACCTGAAACAATTAAGATGTATCCGGTCATCAACGAGGCAAAAAGATATCCTCACTGGATTGAACCCTTCGTAATCCTGACTGCTCAGCATAGAGAAATGCTCGACCAGATGGTTAATCTTTTTCAAATTAAGCCAGATATTGATTTAAATATAATGGAACACGGACAATCATTATCCCAGATAAATTCTTCAACCCTGCTGAAATTAGAGGAGGTCTTTAAGAATATTCAACCCGAACTGGTTTTAGTGCAGGGTGATACAACCACTACTTTTTCGGGAGCCCTGGCTGCTTTCTACCAGAAGATTAAGGTAGGGCATATTGAAGCCGGTTTGAGGACTTACAAAAAGTACTATCCTTTTCCCGAAGAGATTAATCGCTCTTTAACTACAATACTGGCTGATTATCATTTTACCCCAACTCCATTGGCTGCTAAAGTATTATTAGAAGAGGGCATTGCCGGAGAAAACATTTTTGTGACCGGAAACACCGTTATAGATACCTTACTTCTCATGCAGGAAGATAATTTTCAATTTGCAGATTACAGGATTAACCAATTTGCTGAACAGAAAAAGCAGATATTATTAACCACTATTCATCGGCGTGAGAATTGGGGAGAACCTCTCTGCAGGGTATGTCAGGCCTTAATTGAGATAGCAGAAAAGAATAAAAATGTTGTTATAATTTTTCCAATTCATAAAAATCCAGTTATTAGAAAGACCGTCTTTCAATTTCTAAAAGAAAAAGAAAATATTATCTTACTGGAACCCTTAGATTATAGGGAGATGGCTAATTTAATGGCTTTGTCAACACTTATTTTAACCGACTCGGGAGGAATTCAGGAAGAAGCCCCAGCCCTGGGCAAGCCGGTATTAATTTTAAGAACAGAAACGGAAAGACCGGAAGTACTAAAAATTGGTGCAGCCAAATTGGTAGGAACAGATATAGAAGCTATTTGCAAAGAAGCAGCATTATTATTAAATAACCAGGATTATTATCAAAAAATGGTATTACAGAAATCTCCTTATGGAGATGGATTGGCAGCGGAGAGAATTATTAAGTATCTCCTTTATCAATACCATTACCTGAAGAGTCTTCCAGATGAATTTGTTCCCCTGGATGCTTGCTAATTATCCGGGATAATTGCATATTACAAATTAATTCACTATGAAAGAAGTATATAGATGATACCATTATGGGATGAAATGCCAACTAAAAGAATTCCGGTAATTACCATAATTTTTATACTAATAAATTTTCTGGTATATTACTATCAATTTTTTATGGTAGTTGATACAAATGCCTTCATTAATACCTATGGGCTTATTCCCATTGAACTTACTAAAGGTATAGCTTTGTCCCCCAATACTCCTTCCCCGGTCTATATGACTATTCTTTTTTCAATGTTTATGCATGGTGGTCTTGTTCATCTTTTGGGTAATATGCTCTATCTCTGGATTTTTGGGAATAATGTAGAAGATTATCTGGGCAGAATTCGTTTTATTATTTTTTATATTCTATCCGGAATTTTTGCCGCCCTGGGGCAAATCTTAATAGCCCCCAACTCCAATGTACCTATGATTGGAGCCAGTGGTGCGATTGCAGGTGTTTTAGGTGCCTATCTTATCCTTTTCCCAAGAGCAAGGATTACTACTCTGGTCTTTTTTGGGTTTTTTATCCGATTGATAAAACTGCCGGCTATTTTTGTATTGGGTCTCTGGATAATTTTTCAATTGTTTTATGGGCTATCTGAGTTATCATTATCGGGAGGAGGGGCCGGTGTTGCCTGGTTTGCCCATATTGGTGGATTTATTGGAGGAATAGCCTTAATTAAGCTATTCGGTGGCAGGAAACGGGATTATTACTATTAACAATAAAAATAATTTAAGAATTAATAAAACAGTCGGATTTATTACTTAACAGCCATCTTTTTGCTTATTTCGGGTAATTGAGATATAATTTCTATTGTTGTACTCAAAGAAGTATACCATTTTAAAATGATTTTAAGATATTTTTTTAATAGAAAAATGCAATAACTATCAACAACACCTTAAGTTCTGAAATATTCTGTTTTGGAAGGGTAACCGCAAGAGGTTCCTAAAAACAAAGAAAGGACAGAAGTAAAACAAGAAATTAACCAGGAGTGAGAAAAGTATGAAAGAGGGTTTTTTTATTACATTAGAAGGATTTGAGGGTTCTGGCAAGACTACCCTGGCTAAAATCATATATAAAACTTTGTTAAAAAATGGTTTAAATACAGTGTTAGCCAAAGAACCTGGGGGAACTGTAATCGGTGATAAAATTCGTAAAATATTACTGGAACGGGGAAATGAAGGACTGGGTTACAAAGCAGAATTACTGTTATTTACTGCATCGAGGGCAGAAAATGTCAGAATTAACATTAAGCCCTCTTTAGAAAAAGGTTTAATTGTAATATGTGACAGGTATTTTGATTCTACCACTGCTTATCAGGGTTTCGGCCGGGGTATTGATATGAGTGTAATAGATTATTTCAATAATTTTGCGGTAGAAGACATTATCCCGAATTTAACTCTATTTTTAGATGTGGATACGGAGATAGGATTGAAACGTGCTACTATGTTCCATAAAAATTTGGAATTACGGTTTGAGGATGAATTCATTCAGAAAAAAGAGGTGAACGGCAAATTATTTTTGGAAAGGGTCAGAGATGGGTATTATCAAATAGCCCGGCAGAATCCCGAAAGAATAAAGATAATTGATGCTAATCGCGACATCTCTATGTTGACAGAAGATATTATAGAAATACTGAACCTTAAACTTTCAGAGAAGTTTAAGAGAGATATAATATTAAAGCTTCATAATTGAAATAGCTAATAAGGTATTTGGTTATTATTTTTAATATGATTGATTTTGAAAAGATAATTGGACAGAAAAAGTCTATAAAAGTTTTAAAGAATTTAATAAAGTATGACCGGGTAGGACATGCCTTTCTTTTTTCAGGTAAAGAGGGTATTGGTAAGAGATTAACTGCTATAGCATTTTCCAAAGCTGTAAACTGTTTTAATTTGTCTGAAAATTATGAGCCCTGTAATCGTTGCTCATCCTGTCTCAAAATTGAGAAGGGTATTCACCCCGATTTCCAACTCATTACCCCGCTTAATTCAGTAATAACCATAGAACAGATACGAAATATAAAAGATATTATTTACTGGCAGCCTTTAGTGGGTAGAAAAAAGGTATTCCTGATTGATGATGCTCATAAAATGACTGTAGAAGCCTCTAATTCTTTGTTAAAGATATTAGAAGAACCGCCTGAGTTTGCAGTTTTAATCTTAATTACTGATTCGCCGGAGATAATGCTGCCAACTATTATTTCCCGATGTCACAGAATATCTTTTTATCCTATTAGCAGGGAAGAACAAAGAGAAATACTGACAGGTATGAATTTAAGCCTGGAAAAAAGTCAATTAGAAGAGATTATTCGGTTTTCTCCTGGAAACCTGGGCAAAGCTATAGCATTAGCCGATGAACCTGCCAGATTGAAAGAGAAAAATCAATATCTTGAGTGGTTGATAGAAACAGAGCCGGAGCAGCTGATAGATAAATTCTTTTCGTCGCCAGAAAATGAAGTGAAAGATATTTTAAATTCATTTTTAGATTTTACAGAGTTAATGATTTTATGGTTTCGTGATATGCTGTTTTTCCAGCTGGGATTATCACAGGAGATGTTATCATTCCCTGAACGAATAGAAAAAATAAAAAAATTTGCTCAATACTATTCTCAGGAGAAGGTAATCAATCTTTTAAACTTTTTAACAGAAATACCACAGGAAATAGCAAAATATATTAAACCCGAAATATTAATGGAGAATTTTATAATACAATTAGGTGATTAAATATGCCCAGAGTAGTGGGAATACAATTTCGTAATTCAAACTTTATCTATTATTTTAAATTTGGAAAGTATATCCTGGAGATAGAAGATCTCTGTGTAGTAAAAACATCGTTGGGATTGGATATAGGGAAGGTTGCAACCCCGATTTTACACCTTGAGCCTGAAGATCTGGAAGAACCTCTGAAAAGAATTATCCGCAAAGCAACCAAAAATGATTTTGAAAAATGGGAACAGCTGCAGTTAGAAGAACAGGAAGCTTTTCATATAGGTCAGGAAAAAATAAATAAATTACAATTAGAGATATATCTTATCAACTGTAAATACTTGTTTGACAGGAGTCGGCTAATATTTTACTTTTATGCCGACAACCGGGTGGACTTCCGTGAATTGGTCAAAGAGCTCGCACAGCAATTTAAGACAAAGATTGAGCTGAAACAGGTAGGGGTTAGAGATAAGGCAAAAATGGTTGGCGGATTGGGTATCTGCGGCAGACCATTGTGCTGTTCTGTATTTTTAACCGAGTTTAAGCCTGTACCAATTAATGTGGCAAAGATGCAGAGTGTGGCTCTCAACCTTTCCAAGATTTCTGGTACCTGTGGACGATTAAAATGTTGCCTTAATTATGAAGCCCAATTTTATCAGGAAGAGTTAAAAAATTATCCTAAACTGGGAAGCCAGATAAAAACAAAAGGCGGGAAAGAAGGAAAGGTAATAGAAGTCAATATATTGAGCAGATATATGGTGATTGAGACTATAGAGAAAGAAGATAATGAAAATATTAAAAATAGGATAAAATTACCTATTGAAGAATGGCAAAAGGATTATAACCAGATAGGTAGAGAAAAACATCATGCAGGAAAAGACACTACGGCCGGGAGAGATAATCGAATCACTGGGTAAATACCAATTGAAAATTATTCAGAACAGGAACAGCTACTGTTTTTCAGTTGACTCTATCCTGCTGGCACAATTTATAAAGACTAAAAAAAGGGAAAAGGTTATTGACCTGGGTACCGGTTGCGGAATTATCCCTCTTCTAATCTATCACCCTGAAAAGAATAACCTTATATATGGGATAGAAATTCAGGACGATTTGGTTTCTCTTGCCCGAAGAAGTATCTCCTTAAATAATCTGGCTCAAGAAATTTTTATAATACAGGAAGATATTAACAATCTCAGGGAAAAGTTTTCAGGTGAATATTTCGATGTTATTACTGTCAATCCTCCTTATATTCCCGATGGCAGAGGAAAGAGCAGTTCTAATAGTGAGCAGCTAATAGCACGCCATGAAATAAATATTAATCTGGACAAGATATTAAGAATAAGTAACTACCTTCTAAAAAAAGGAGGTAGATTTTACTTTATACATAGAGCAGATATCTTTGTACCTGTCATTATGGCATTGAAGAAATATTCTTTTGAGCCAAAGATTTTGCAATTTATCTATACTAAGAAAGACAGGGAAGCCAGGAGATTTCTCTGTGAAGCAAGGAAAGAGGGAGGGACTGAATTAAAAGTCTTAACCCCTATTTTTTTAAATGATAATAAAAATAAGTGATACATTTATTTAAACAGGGTTTTTACTAAAAACCATAAACCATAAGCTTTTTTAAAGGTTTCTATGAAAAAAGAACAATCTGGTATATTGTATATCTGTGGCACTCCCATTGGTAATCTGGAGGATATTACCTTACGCTGCCTGAATGTTTTAAAAAAAGTAGATTTGATTGCAGCTGAAGATACCCGGCATACTAAAATTTTATTGAACCATTATCAGATTAAAAAACCGGGTACCAGTTATCATAAATATAGCAAAGAAAAGAAAGTAGAATACATCCTGCAACTTTTACAAGAAGGAAAGGATATTGCCTTATTATCTGATGCCGGAATGCCTGGTATTTGTGATCCTGGATATGAGATAATTAGTAGAGCTATTGAAAATAATATTACCATTATTCCTGTTCCCGGTGTCTCAGCTTTAACTGCTGCACTGGTAGTATCGGGTTTTGCCATGGAGCGTTTTGTTTTTGAAGGATTTATTCCCAGGAAAAAAGGAGAAAAAGAAAGGTTCTTTTTAAATTTAAAGGATGAGGAGAGGACCATAATATTTTATGAAGCTCCCCACAGGATTAAGGATACCCTCAATATGCTCAAAGAGACTATGGGAGATAGAAGGATTGTTGTAGCCCGTGAGCTGACCAAAAGATTTGAAGAAATAATAAGGGGAAGGCTTTCCAGTGTGGCAGATAGCTTGAATAACAGGGAAATTAAAGGAGAAATTACACTTGTTCTGGAAGGGAATAGGGCTTCTGAAAAAGAGTTCATATTCTGTATTCAGGATTCCGGGCGAATGGATGAGCTGGAAAAAGAGATTCAAAACTATGTTAATCAAGGATATTATAACAAAGATATTGTATCTTTAATTACTGAAGAGTATGATATATCTAAAAAATGGGTTTATGAGAAGGTTTTAGAATTGAGGAAAAGAAGAAAGGATATTGAATAGAACCATGGATAAGAAAAGAGTTTTTTATATTACTACCCCGATTTACTATGTCAATGATGTCCCGCATATTGGGCATGCTTACACTACTATTGCAGCAGATACTATGGCCAGGTTCATGCGAATGAGGGGTTTTGATGTCCTTTTTGCTACCGGTACTGACGAACATGGTCAGAAAATTGCAAAATCAGCAGAGCAGATGGGAATAAAACCCAAAGAGTTAGCTGATAGGGTAGTAACACAATTTCAAAATCTTTGGTCTATTTTAAATATTAAACCAGATGATTTTATACGCACCACTGAAAAACGTCATGAACTGGTGGTACAAAAGATATTTAACCGACTATATGAAAAAGGTGATATTTATAAAGGGGAATATGAGGGATGGTATTGTGTACCCTGTGAAACCTTCTGGCCAGAAAGCCATATTGAAGACAATATCTGTCCTGATTGCGGCAGGCCGGTTGAAAGATTTAAAGAAGAGAGTTATTTTTTTAGAATGAGTGACTATCAGGAAAGATTGTTACAATATATCGAGACACATCCTGATTGTATTAAACCGGAATCGAGAAAGAATGAAATTGTTAGTTTTGTAAAAAGAGGACTTAAAGATCAGAGCGTAACCAGGATTAAATCGAGTTTAAATTGGGGAATTGATGTTCCCTTTGATAAAAATCATGTAATTTATGTCTGGTTTGATGCTTTAATAAATTATCTTACTGTTGCCGGCTATGGTATTGATGAGAAGAAGTTTAATCTGTACTGGCCGGAGACAGTACACTTAATCGGGAAAGATATACTCAGATTCCACACCATTATCTGGTTTACCATGCTCATGGCAGCAGACATAACACCTCCCAGAATGGTTTTCTCCCATGGCTGGTGGACCAGTGAAGGGGAAAAAATGTCCAAATCAAAAGGGAATGTAATAGACCCCTTTCAGGTAGCAGGCGAATTTGGAACTGATGCCTTTCGTTATTTCTTACTTAGAGAACTATCTTTTGGACAGGATGGAAATTTTTCCCGTCAGTTACTCATCAAGCGCATTAACTATGATTTAGCCAATGATCTGGGTAACCTGCTCAGTCGGACTGTGGCGATGACTGTAAAATTTTGTAATGGAGAAATTTATGTTCCCTCTGAAGCAGAGGAACCATATGATAGAGAATTGCAAAACCTGGCAGCAGAAGTTGTAACACAGGTAATAGTCCATATGGAACAATTTTCCTTTAACCTTGCTTTGGAAAATATCTGGTCTCTAATTAAGAGAACCAACAAATATATAGACCAGACTGAACCCTGGTTACTGGGCAGAGACATAAATAAGAAAGAGAGACTGGAGCAGGTGTTATACCATCTTAATGAGTCTTTGCGGATAACGGCTCTGCTGCTATATCCATTTATGCCGGTAACATCTGACAGAATATGGCAGCAATTGGGAATAAAAGATAAAATTGAAGATATGGTTATTCCCGAAGATACCGGCTGGGGTAGATTAGAAGCGGGAACCAGGGTAAACCCTGGAAACAGTTTATTTCCCAGAATTGAGGAAGAGGATAAAAAAGTTTCTCCTGTAACCGGGGAGAGCAATATAAATATAGAAAAAGGTGATAGGAAGGGAAAAATGGAGATGGAAAGCCAGCAGTTACCAACAATATCTTTAGCAGATTTTCAAAAAATTGATTTGAGGGTGGGTAAAATTATTTCAGTCGAAGATGTGCCCGGTGCCAGTAAGCTATTGAAAATTGAAGTAGATTTTAAAACTGAAATTAGAACACTGGTTGCCGGAATAAAAGAATTTTACTTACCGGAAAGCCTGCTGGGTAAAAATATTGTAGTAGTATTCAATTTAGCCCCTGCAACTATCAGGGGTGTCCAATCACAGGGTATGCTTCTGGCTGCCTCACACGGAGAGCAGGTTGTCCTTCTAACAACAGAGCAGGAAATCGAGCCGGGAAGTAAAATAAGGTAAATTCTTGAAGGGCTGCCCCTAAATTTAAAGTAGAACAAGATTAAGGATAATTTATGATTGATAAAGAAGATAGTCAGAATAATCAAAATAAAGCTGATAAGAAGGACAAAGAAAAAGGAAAAGAAACAGGCAAAGAATTTAAAAAGAATATTTTCATAGACAAATATTTAAATATGTTAATACTTATCTTTTTAGTGGCAATGGTATTATTATCACTATATAGTTTGAAAAAAAATGAACAGCTCCATCAATCACTTGCTGCTTTAAATCTGTCTTATAGTGAATTACAGGTAGAAAACCAAATTTTTAAAGAAAAGATTGATGAGCAAAATCAAAAACTGGACAGTATTGGTACCCAGATGTCTAAATATCTAAAGGAGAGAATTACTAAAGAACAATTTACTGAAATTTATATGCAGCTGCAGGAATTGATAGGAATGGTGACCGTTGAACAGAAAAGAGAATATTACCTGAGCCGTATCGTAAACATTGTTTCCAGTAATAATAGCCAGCTGGAAAGTGAAACAATTTACGATATTGCCAAAAGTATATATGAGATATCGCTTAAATATAAGTTTAATCCCTTCCTGGTATGTGCCCTGATTAAGGTGGAGAGTGACTTCATAACTGATTCTGTTTCTGATTCCTATGCTTATGGATTGTGTCAGGTTCGTCGTTTTATTGCAAAAGAGTTAGCTGAAAATCTTGACATTGATTGGGATGGAGCTGAAAAAACACTTCTCAACCCTGAAAAAAACATTCAGATTGGTATACATTATTTAGCAATGCTCTATGATGATTTTGGCGATATGAAACTTGCTTTAACTGCCTATAATTATGGTCCCTTTAAAGTTCAGGAGTTTATCTCTCAAGATGATGATATCCCCAATGGATATACTGAGAAGATTCTTAAATATTATGCCAGATACAGAGGATTTGCAATAGAAGAAATTGATGAAGTCCTTAACGGGGATAGTGAGGAATCTAATATTTCGCAAGGTTAATATAATAAATATTTTTCTAGCTAAAGGAGGCTGGTACATTGGAAAAAAATTACTATTTTACATCTGAATCAGTTACCGAAGGTCATCCCGATAAGGTTGCTGATCAAATTTCTGATGCCATATTAGATGATTTATTGCTTCAGGATACCGAAGCCAGGGTCGCAGTAGAAACATTGGTTGCCACCGGTTTAGTCTTAGTTGCCGGCCAGATTACTACCAATGGTTATGTAAATATTCCTAAAGTTGTGCGGGAAACTGTCAGAGAGATAGGTTATACCAGGGCAAAATATGGTTTTGATGGAGATACCTGTGCAGTTTTAACTACTATTGAAGAACAGGCGCGAGATATTGCCATTGGAGTAAACCATTCCTGGGAGGCACGAGAGGAAGGGATTATACCGGAGAAGGATAGAATTGCCTCAACTGGAGCCGGTGATCAGGGTATGATGTTCGGTTATGCCTGTCGCGAAACACCCGAGCTGATGCCTTTGCCCATATCGCTGGCACACAAATTGACCTACCGCCTGGCAGAGGTGAGGAAAAACAGAATAATTCCATATTTAAGACCTGACGGGAAATCACAGGTGACGGTACAGTATGTAAATGGTGTACCCCATAGGGTTGAAGCTATTGTAATTGCTGCCCAGCACCATCCCAAGGTAGGGATTGAAACTATCCGTAAAGACATTTTGGAACATGTTATAGGAGTGGTTATTCCTGAAAGATACCTTGATGAAAATACTAAATACTTTATTAATTCTACTGGAAGATTTGTTATTGGAGGTCCGCTGGCAGACACCGGTCTTACCGGCAGAAAAATCATAGTTGATACCTATGGCGGTGTAGGCAGTCATGGTGGTGGTTGCTTTTCGGGCAAAGATCCCACCAAAGTTGACCGCTCTGGAAGTTATGCTGCCAGGTATATTGCGAAAAATATTGTTGCCTCTGGAATTGCTGATAAATGTGAAATACAAATTGCCTATGCCATTGGGGTAGCAAACCCGGTTTCCATTATGGTAGATACCTTTAATACCGAAAAGATTACCCATTCCAGAATTATTCAGCTAATAAAAGAATACTTTGATCTCAGGCCTGCTGCTATAATAGAATATCTGAACCTGAAAAGACCTATTTATAAAATGACTGCAGCTTATGGGCATTTTGGCAGAGAATTAGAAGAATTTACCTGGGAGAAAACAGACAAAGCAGACCTGTTAAAAAAGGAATTATAATAAATAACTAATTCTCACTTCTTATTTAAAAATAATAGATGAGGTAAGATAATGAATATAACAGAATTACTGCATATTACCAGCGATATGGATGCATCTGATTTACACCTGACTGTTGGTGTTCCGCCTACCTTGCGCATTCATGGTTTACTTACCAAATTAGATTACCCTGTATTAAATGAGGATGATGTTTATGGGATGCTCTACAGTGTATTGAGTGAAGAACACCGTAAAAAATTTGAAAGGCTTAAAGAAATAGACTTTTCTTTAGAGATTGTTAACGGGGCTCGTTTTAGAGTAAATGTTTTTATGCACAGGCGTGGCATAGCGGGTGCCTTCCGATTAATTCCTGAGAAACTTAAAACATTAGAGGAATTAGGGCTACCTCAAAAATTGGAAGAATTCACCAAAAAGCCAAAAGGGTTGGTTTTGATGACCGGACCTACTGGTAGCGGAAAATCAACCACTATCTCTACCCTTATTGATATTATTAATGAAAATCAAAGACTCCATATTATAACCATTGAAGACCCCATTGAATTCATTCACCACCATAAAAACTGTATAATTGACCAAAGAGAGGTTGGTCTTCATACCGATTCATTTTCCTATGCCTTAAGAAGTGCCTTGAGAGAAGACCCTGATGTTATTATGGTTGGAGAAATGAGGGATTTAGAGACTATTTCTATGGCAGTTACTGCTGCAGAAACAGGGCATCTGGTTTTTTCTACTCTCCATACCAACAGTGCAGCAGAAACAGTAGAGAGAATCATTGATGTTTTTCCAGCACACCAGCAGAGACAAATCAGAATACAGCTGGCTGAGTCTTTGCAGGGAGTTGTCACCCAAACGCTGCTCCCCAATGTCGACCGGACAAAACGATTACCTGCTGTAGAGATAATGATGGCAACACCGGCAATTAAAAATATTATTCGTGAAGAACGAATTCATATGATTCCAGCTATTATACAGGCATCACAACAATATGGGATGCAGACTATGGACCAATCAATACGTCAACTGTTTCTATCACATCAAATAGATAGAGAAACTGCTCTATCTAAAGCCAGTGACCCAAAATTCGTAGTATCACATTAATTAATAAAAATGGGGTAGAGAAATACCCGAATGTAAGTATTAAGTATAAGGAAATTAAAGACAAGATTTAACAGGGGATAGAATGGCAGAGAACCGAAAAAAAAGATTGGGTGAATTACTATTTGAATATGGAATAATCACACAAGAAGAACTTATTAATGTCTTAAAGGAACAAAAAATAAGGAACAAACGAGTTGGTGAAGTAATAATTGGGCTCAATCTGGCTTCACAAGACCAAATTAATTGGGTTCTCAGTAAACAATTGGATATCCCCTATGTACAAATGGAAACTACCCAGTTAGATTTAGAATTATTGAAAGAATTTCCCAGAATATTAATTAAAAATTACAATCTGATCCCTTTAATAAAGATAAACAATACTCTGGTTATTGCCATGAGTGACCCTACTGATGAGGAGGCTATACAGAAAGTTAAATCGTTTTATAAAAATGATATTGAGCTATCCCTGGCTTCTTTTAAAAATATTTTTGAAATGATTCTGTATATAGAAAAAGAAGTTCCTCTTGAAAAACACTAATTTACAAAATAGTACAAAAATTAATTTTCTTATGGAGATGGTAGAGCAAATAAATGGAATTCACAATACAAGATGTTCTAATAAATGCAAAAAAACAAGGGGCTTCAGATGTCCACCTGAATATTGGTATTCCACCGGTCTTTCGTTTAAATGGAAAATTGGTAAAAAGCCAGTTCCCGGTATTGGAAAAAGAAGATGTTCAGGAAATAATATATAGTATTTTGACTGAAAGTCAAAAAGCAATCTTTGAGAAGGAGAAGCAGTTTGACTTTGCCTATGAAATACCGGATGTTTCACGATTCCGAATCAATGTATTTTACCATAGGCTTGGCAAAGCAGCAGCAATAAGGCTAATTCCCACCAATATCATGTCTATTGAGCAATTAGGGTTACCGGAGATTATCAGCTCTTTTGCTCAGCACAATAGAGGTATAGTATTAGTTACCGGCCCTACGGGAAGTGGCAAATCGACTACCCTGGCTGCTTTAATAGATATAATAAATACTGATCGTTATGAACATATTATTTCTATTGAGGACCCGATTGAATATATTCACAAACATAAAAATTGTGTAATTTCGCAAAGGGAAATTGGTGACCATGCTGATTCTTTTGCCAGTGCTCTTAGAGTTGCCTTACGTGAGGACCCTGATGTGATTTTAGTTGGAGAAATGAGGGATTTGGAAACAATTTCCATGGCTTTAAGGGCTGCGGAAACCGGGCATCTGGTTTTTTCTACACTACATACTAATAGTGCTGCTGAGACAATTGAGCGAATAATCAATGCCTTCCCGGCTCATCAACAGGCACAGGCTCGCTTGCAGGTAGCAGGGACGATTGAAGCAGTGATTGCCCAGACCCTTATTCCAACAGTAGATGGAATGGGTAGAGTAGCAGCTGCAGAATTAATGCTCGCCACACCGGCAATTCGTAATTTAATCAGAGATGAAAAAATATACCAGATACCATCCACTATACAGATTAGTAGAAAAATGGGTATGCAAAGTCTTGACCAATCTTTGAAAGACCTATTAATGGAGGGCAAAATTAGCAGAGAAGAAGCTTTAAAGAGAGCAATCAACAAAAAAGCTTTTCTTGATTATCTTGATTGAGAAAAATTTTGACTTTAAAAGAAAGATTGAGTAAAATATTTCCAGCATTCGTACTTTTTTAATTTTAATTAATATTGATAATAGATTGATAGAGGAGAGTAGATTGCTATATTTTGTAATCGAAAGACATCCTCTAAGTATTATTTTTAAACAAGTTGGGTTTCATTAAAAGTCTATTCGTTACAGTGCGTTAATATAATGAGCGGAATGTGGAATTACCTGCATTCAATAAGGGTGGCACCACGAAAAGAAATTTTCGTCCCTGATAGTATTATAATTATAATAATATTATCAGGGTTTTTGTTTAATTATTATAGT
>JAQVGY010000100.1:1925-3245 GCA_028696495.1 Atribacterota bacterium | reverse complement strand
CCAGGCTGGCCCAGAGGATTAATCTCAACTGTTGCTATAAGAGATAAATTAGATCAAGTTTTCAATTGGGCACATTTTGAATATGATTTAATGATACCTTTCAAAACAGTAGCTACAGATTTAATAACCGGCGAAAAAGTTGTTATGGGCAGCGGCAAGGTTTCCAATGCTGTGGCTGCCTCTATTTCTATTCCCGGTATATTTTATCCTTTTGAATTTGGAGATAAAATTTTAGTGGATGGCGGCTTAAAAGACCCGGTACCGGTGGATGTAGTAAGAGGGATGGGCGCCGATATTGTTATTGCTGTAAGCTTGCAGGAAATTACAGGGGAAAGAAAAGACCCGGATAATATCATCTCTATAGCCGAAAGAAGCATAGATATTATGATAGCAGATTTAACTACCCTATCTTTAATGGATGCTGATTTGATTCTTAAACCGAAATACGAGGGAGAGGTCTCCTTTTTAATGGGTAAAAAGGAGCGAGAGGCTATTATTAAGCAAGGCGAGATTGAGGCAGAAAATTATATTGCCATAATAAAAGAGGCAATTAATAATTTTTAGTTTATTATTTTATCTACATACAGGATACAGGGATATTTTCTTGACAATAATTGTTTTATTCTTTAGTATGATGATTATTATATTAAAAAATTAATAAGGATTTTTAGTCTACCGGGAAGGTAAGTTAGGTCAGGAATTCAGAGAAAGGTATAGCAGGTGTAATTACCTTATTTGACCTATTACCCAATAGAACCCGGTCCCCTTAAATAATAGGTTTGTTACCTTTAAAAAACTGTAATGAGTGGGAAAAATGAATAATTAATTTTTCCAATCAGGGTGGTACCACGGGAGTATGTTCTCGCCCCTCTTTTAGTTATATATTGGAAGAGGTCGCGAGATTTTTTTGTTTTTATACAATTACACCTTATATCATATCAAGAATAATTAAGACAACGCAAAATATTGGAGTTGTTGCAATATGGACCAATTATCAATAATCTGGCAGGGTTTACCCTCTCTGTTATCAGGGACGCTGGTTACCCTTAATCTTACTTTTTATTTTCTGGCAATAGGCTTTATACTGGGAATTATTTTAGCTCTGGGGCGTGTTTATGGCCCAATCTATTTAAAATTGTTAATTATTTTACCTTTTGAACGTTTTTTTAGAGCAGTTCCTGAGCTCGTTTTATTGTTCTTATTCTATTTTGGTTCTTCATTCTTCCATATCAATATGAGTGCATTTATGGCTGCTGTACTGGCTATGGGATTACGTTCTGCCGCCTATCAAGCCCAGATATTTCGAGGAGCCATTCAATC
>JAQVGY010000100.1:0-1825 GCA_028696495.1 Atribacterota bacterium | reverse complement strand
TAATCCGCTCTTCTATCGGTATGGTTTTTCAACACTTCAATCTTTTTACCCACCTTACAGTTCTGGATAATGTACGATTGGGATTAACAGTGGTGAAACAGATTCCAAAAGACAGAGCTACCGATATCAGCATTGAAAAACTCAGCCTGGTGGGTTTGGCTGATAAAATAAATTCCTATCCTGCACAACTATCAGGTGGCCAACAGCAACGTGTCTCTATTGCTCGTGCTCTGGCTATGGACCCTAAGTTAATCTTATTCGATGAGCCAACCTCGGCACTTGACCCTGAATTGATTGGAGAAGTATTAAATGTAATGATAAAACTTGCCCAGAGTGGAATGACTATGGTAGTTGTTTCTCATGAAATGGGATTTGCCCGGGCAGTAGCTAATGATATTATTTTTATGGAAAATGGAGTCATTGTGGAAGAAGGAGACCCTGATACTATGTTTCACCATTCCCAAAATCCCAGAACTCAAGAATTTTTACACAAAATCACCGAGCTTTATGGAGGAAAGTCAGAGTGAGCTTTATGGAGTTAACCTGGAATATTATACCAAAATTATTAGAAGGAACTGCTGTCACAATAGAGCTTACTGTTATCGCTATTGCTATGGGTGTCTTAATGGGCATACCGGTTGCTCTGGGAAGAGTCTATGGCAATAAAGCAATCTATGCCTTCTGCACATTTTTTGTGGAAATTATTCGCGGTACACCTTTGCTTACTCAGCTATTTATTCTTTACTTTGGACTTCCCTCTATAGGTATAATGCTCTCACCTTTTCTGGCTGCTTTGATTGGTATGGGAATAAACAGTGCTGCCTATCAGGCCGAATATTTCAGAGGAGCAATTCAATCGGTCAAGAAAGAACAATTAATCGCTGCCTATTCTCTGGGGATGAAACAAAATCAGGCTATTCGCTATATTGTTTTGCCACAGATGTTCCGTCTGGTAATACCATCCTGGTCCAATGAGCTCATCTATCTGTTGAAATATTCTTCAATGGCTTACATGATTCAGGCACCGGAAATTATGTCTCAGGGAAGGTTGATTGCCTCTCGTAATTTCAGAACTTTTGAGGTTTTTATTGTGGTTGCCTTAATCTATCTTATCTTAGTACTGGTATTATCGAAGATATTAGACATAATGGAAAGAAGATTAAGCATTCCAGGTCTTTAGACCATTTAGTAATGGGGGTGAAAAATAGGACAAAAATTAAAGATTAAAAAATGATTAATCATAACATATAAAAATAAAGAAAAATTATTTCTTAAGGAGGAAATAAAAAATGATTATAAAATCAACAAAAAAAATAAGTCTCTTAATAGTGTTGATATTTCTCTTGTCTATCAATATCCTATCTTCCTGGGCTGCCCCGGAAAAGATTATAGTGGGCACTTCAGCCGATTGGCCGCCCTTTGAATGGGTAGATGCCAGCAATAATTTCGTGGGATTTGATATGGACTTATTAAAAGTAATCGCTAAAAGTCATGGCTATGATGTAGAGATACTGGATATCGGCTTTGATTCTCTCATACCTGCTCTTCAATCCGGTAAAGTAGATTTGCTGGCAGCCGGTATGACTTTAACAGAGGATAGAGCAGCCGTTGCAGATGCCTCAAATACTTATTGGTCCGGAGATCAGGGAGTAATGGTCCGTGAAGATTCAGAATTGAATATAGCAACTGCCCTGACAGGAGGATATTCTATCGGTGCCCAGAGAGGAACAACACAAGCCGATTGGTTAGAAGATAATCTGGTAGAACAGGGAGTAAATGTTAAATCCTTAGAATTATATGAAACAAATGATCTGGGAATAATGGA
>JAQVGY010000099.1 GCA_028696495.1 Atribacterota bacterium | reverse complement strand
AAGAGTTGGATTGAGAAGTATATCAATAATTGGGCAAAATGTGACAGTTTTTGTAATCACACTATGGGTGATTATGTGATGAAGTTTCCAGAATTCATTGATGAGCTAAAAGAATGGGCTTTATCTGATAATCGCTGGGTAAAAAGAGCGGCAGCGGTATCCCTGATTATTCCAGCCAGAAAAGGCCATTTTTTAGACGATATCTTTGAAATTAGTGACCGGTTATTGCTCGATAAAGATGATTTGGTTCAAAAAGGATATGGGTGGATGCTCAAAGCAGCCAGCGAGGCATACCAAAAAGAGGTTTATGAATATGTTCTGCAGAACAAGGAAAAAATGCCGCGGACTTCTTTAAGATATGCCATAGAGAAGATGCCTGACTGGATGAAAAAAGAGGCAATGAAAAGATAAGAAACATGGCAAATTATAATATGTTATAATAATTTTGAGTGCATTTATTGTCTATTGCCATTCATAGAAAAGACCTACAATTGGAAATAATAAGTTTTTTCTAAAATTAAAAACTAAAGATATATTAAACTGTCACCACACATGAAAGTCTAAATTAGGTAGAAATCCTCTTTAAAATTTAAAAATAGAGCTAAAAACACAATTTTTGTGGAATAATATTAATATGGAAGATTTTGAATATTTTAAATGACTTATTGTTCAGGAGTCAGGAGGATTAGTTGCCGATTTGCGTGCGATAGAACAATTATTTTTGATGCCCTCAATACCATTACTATTATAAAATAAATTCAAGGTATATTTTATGAACAATAAAGGGGAAAAACCGAAAATAACAAGAAAATCTAAAGAACGAAAATACCTGGAGAAAAGGAATATTGAAGAGATATTTCTTGATGTAACAAGAAACTTGCCGGGCATAATTCTTGAAACTGATATCAAGGGAAGTATAACATTTATTAATAAGAAGGGTATCGAGATGCTCGGTTATACAGTGGAAGAGTTAGAAGAAAAAACCATCTGGCAATTAGTTGCCATCCCTGGACGCCCTGTTGATGAAAATGAAGCACAAAAGTTTCTGTTTAGAAGCGAAGACGGGTCCCAGGAATATAATTTAATCAGAAAAGACCAATCTTTCCTGCCGGTAGAATGCCATTCATCTGCTATTAAAAATGAAAAAGGAAAAACCATTGGTTTTCAATGTTTACTGTTAGATATAACCCCGCGTAAAGAGTATGAAGAAAAAATTAAATACCTCAGTTTTCATGATAAATTGACCGGCCTTTATAATCGCGCTTACTTTGAAGAAGAATTGGTAAAATTAGATAGTAATAGAAACCTGCCTCTCAGTATAGTTATGGGTGATGTAAATAATTTAAAGATGATTAACGATACTTTTGGTCATCAACACGGCGACCACCTTTTAAGCCGCATTGCAGAAGTTTTAAAATCATGTTTCAGAAGGAGTGATGTAATCAGCCGCTGGGGTGGAGATGAATTCAGTGCCATTCTTCCCTATACTACCAGAGAAACAGGAATTGGAATCATTAATCGAATCAAAAAAGAGTGTCAGAGAAGAAGCACTCTCACCCTTCCTCTCAGTATTTCTTTTGGAATTGCAACTAAAGAAAACAGTTCTGAGAATATCAATGCAATAGTAAGTGAAGCAGAAAGCAGAATGTACCGTTATAAAATATTTGATAGACGGGCATCTGATAGTGCTCTGATAGTGTCTATGAAAAAAGCTTTGCAGCAAAAGAAATATGATACAGAGGAATATCGACAGAGTTATATCGATTGTGCCACAAAATTCGGCGAAACCTTGAAATTAGAAAAAACAGAATTGAATAAACTGAAATTGTTATCTGCTATCTGTGATATTGGTAAAATTGCGGTAAGTGAAGATATTATTCTCAAAAAGGGCTGGTTGAGTAAAGAAGAATGGGAAGAGATTAAAAGGCACCCGGAGATTGGCTTTAGAATTGCCAGAACATCTCCGGAGCTGAGCAATATTGCCAATGATATATTGTATCACCACGAATTTTGGAATGGAAACGGTTATCCACATAAGCTCAAAGGAGAGGATATACCGCTACTTTCCAGAATTATTCATATTGTTGATGCCTATCAAGCTATGACCAATGAACGCCCTTATCGAGGAGCTATGAGCAAAGAGGAAGCTATCGAGCAATTGAGAAGCAGGCGTGGAAGTCAGTTTGATCCGATTTTAACAGATAAGTTTATTAACATGGTTGCCTCATCTTAATTAAGATATAACAGTATATTCTCATTTTCCCTTTCTCACCTGATTGATTTACTCAATTATCATAAAAATCTATTACTATTCGGCCTTTTATACCGTCTTCAGTCTGGAAAATCTGATTTTTTATTTACACTTAAAAACAATATCTTTAGTATAATTAAAAGAGAGGAATAAAATAAATTAAACATATGAAAAATGGAATAAAGAGAAAGGAGCGGCTAAGAAATGGCTATTAATTTAAGGAGTGATACCCAGACTTTACCTACCGAAGAAATGCTGGAAGAGGCAAGATATACTCTCCTGGGAGATGATGTCTTTGGAGAAGACCCTACCGTCAATAAGCTGGAGGAAATGTCGGCCGAAAGGTTAGGGAAAGAGGCAGCTTTGTTTGTAGCTAGTGGAACCATGGGCAATCTGTGTGCCCTTATGAGCCATACCCGACCCGGTGATGAGGTAATACTGGAGGCAGAATCTCATACCTATTATTATGAGGTAGGAGGATTTTCAGCTCTTGCCGGTCTATCACCCCGATTGGTACAGGGAGAACATGGAATTATGACTGTTGATATGATTAGAAAGGCAATAAGGCCTGATAATATACACTTTCCGCCGGCAACCCTGTTATGTATTGAAAATACCCATAATCGAGGAGGGGGAACAGTTTATTCGGTTTCATTAATGGATGAGATTGCTCAATTTGCCCATGAAAATGGATTTAAAGTACATATAGACGGTGCTCGAATCTTTAATGCTGCAGTGGCGCTGGGGGTTGAGGTTAAAGAACTGGTTAAAAATGCTGATTCAGTGATGTTCTGTCTCTCCAAAGGTCTCAGTGCTCCAGTTGGCTCAATGCTGGTGGGCAGCAAACCCTTTATTGAAAGGGCCAGAAAGATGAGAAAAATGTTGGGTGGAGGGATGAGACAGGCTGGGGTAATTGCTGCAGCAGGTATCGTGGCATTGGAAAAGATGGTTTCCCGTTTGGCAGAAGACCATGCCAATGCCCGCTATATTGCTGAAGAGTTGGTCGGGGTGAAAGGTCTGGGC
>JAQVGY010000098.1 GCA_028696495.1 Atribacterota bacterium | reverse complement strand
CCAAAAATTTTTTTATCTTCATGTAATCCAGAACCACGTCCATAAATAATAGTCCCACCCTTAGCTCCTGCTTTTCTGGAGGTTTGAATGACATCTGTGGCATAGCCCCTATTTACAACAGTGATAATTAAATCAAATTTAACTTTTTTTTCAGCCATTATTTCAACTCCCCCTGTTCTAATATTCCTTTATCTCTTTATCTCTTTAAAATTTTATCTTCGTCCTTCATCTGGTAAACTCTTTTACTAAACCAATAAAACACATCTCTAAACTTTCCCTAAAAACCTGCTTTTTTTCTCTTACTCTTCTTTTTCTTCCCTTCTTATATTATCTTTATTATTAGCTTCCTTCCTCTGGTACAATACACCGAGAAAGAGGATTGAAAAGACGGGGACTACCGCCACCATCGCTATCATTCCAAAGGCATCTAAAAGTGGATTGCTATGTACAATGGCTTTGGAGCTTCCCACTGTCAGTGCCATTAAAAAAGTTACCACCATAGGACTGGTAACCGCACCTCCGGCATCAAAGGCTACCGCTACAAATATCGGTTTCACAAACCACATCAGGATTAAGATTGCTATATAACCCGGCAATAAAAAATACCATAGGGATATACCTTTTAGCATTCTTATCATAGATAAGGCTATAGCGATTGCCACACCAAAAGATAGAAAATAGAGCAAGATAGTTCTATTGATATACCCGGCTGACACTTTTTCTACTTCAATATTTAAAATACGTACAGCCGGTTCTGCCAGGGTAACCAACAACCCCAATAGGAAGCCAACCGGTATCAAAACCCAGTTGTACTCCAGTCCTCCTAATCCCTTACCAATCAATTCCCCTGCTTTTACAAATCCAATATTTATTCCCAGTAAAAAGAGACCTAATCCCAGAAATGTTAAGACAAATCCTCTCATAATAATTATAAACTGTGATTTTGGTAATTTTAATCTTACTGCCTGGAATATTAAAAATATTATTAAGAGGGGTAATGCGGACTGGATTACTTCTTTCGCTACCTCAAATAGCTGGCCAAAAATTGTATTCATCTATATATCATCCCTAAAAGCAATACCGCTAAAATAGGTCCTGCATAAGCCAATCCCACAAAACCAAAACTATCCGCCGAAGCACTTCTGGTACCACGAACTGATGACATGCCTACTCCCAGTGCAATAATAAAAGGAACTGTCATAGGACCTGTTGCCACTCCACCGGCGTCAAAAGAAACGGCAAAAAATTCTGGTGAGGAAAACATTGCCAGCAAGAATGCTGCAATATAACTACCCAGTATCATAATCTGTAATGGAATTTTAAAAATGACTCTGAGTAATGAAAGAGCCAGAAAAATTCCTAATCCCAGAGATACTGTAATCATCAATAGATTTTTTGGTATCTCACCATTAGAAACATCCGATACCTGGTTGGCCAATACCTTTAATCCCGGCTCGGATATGGTGACTGCAAACCCTAAAGAAATACCCAGTCCAATTAGCAGCCAGAGCTTTTCATCCTGAGCCAATGATGCCCCAAATGTCTCACCCATTGGCAAAACACTGACTCTCGCTCCAATTAAAAATAAAACAAATCCCACAAAAGCAAGCAAAACACCCAACAAAAAATAGAGGAAATCTTTTATGGGAAGTCTAATGGTGGTAAATTGAAAAAGTATTATCACCATAGCGAGGGGTATGATGGCTTGCATTACTTCTTTTATGGTGCCTTTGATATTCATCAGCTCTGCTCCTGTTCTCTTCAGCCACTTTTAAGCCTATCATTATATCTAACTAAGTTTTTAAATATGGGAATATAAAAAGATTCTTTTAAGTCATCTTTTTTAACTCTTTAACCTTTCCCACATATTTTTCCATATCAAATTTTCTCGTTAAATGCTTTTCATCCATATAACGAACCTTACCATAAATTGGCCTTTCTTTCCAGGCACGGTCATGTAATCCAAAGCACTGGGCAATTCCGGTATAGGTATTGGGGTCTCTGCCATCTAACTCATATTTATTATTTAGATACAGACAACGCTGAAAGGCTTCCTGAGGCGTAGGACTCCACTCCAGTATCTTTTTAGCCCAGTAGGTGCGCATATATCCATGCATCTTTCCACTTTTCATCATCTCCTGCTGTGCAGCATTCCAGTAAGAGTCACCTGTCAGGGCATGCTCCAATTCGGCAATAGAATAGGTTATTTTTCTGGTATCATTCTGATGTTTTTCCAGGGTGCTTTTAGCCCATCTGGGTAATCCTCTGAACTGATCATAATAGTTATTATAATAAACATGGTTGATAGCCAATTCTCTCTTTACTATCAATTCTTCTATATATACCCTATAGGCTTCAGATGGAGCCTCTGCTTTTAGCCTGAGGGTGATATAAAGCGGAGATATTTGTCCAAAATGGAGATAGGGACTCATATGTGATAAAAAATCAAATGCAGGATTGTTTCGTAAAGTAGCAAAACGGTATATCTTTTCTTCAATAAATTTATCCAGCAGAGCATCAGCTTCTTCCTCTCCTCCACGAAAAAGGGGAGATGGGGGGACTGTATCATCTATGGATAATCGATTTATACTATCCCTTAAATCATCTAAAGGAAATGAGACTATATCCAAATTTAAAGAGGAGTGAGCCGGTTCACTCATCTCTATTGGTTTAAGATAATCTGCCAATAAGCGTTGTATTTTCTTTCGGAAGGAGGCTATAGTGAACTCCTCCTTATTGGAGGCACTCTCTACAGGGATGATCACATCGCTCTCTACCTGAATCATGAGACAGGGCAACTCCTGGGCATACCTTTCCCGCCATTCGGTTTGAAAACGGAGGTATCCGCAATCAGTAATGACCATTGCTGCATCTTCAGCCAGATTATTCAGATCAGCATTCAGGCCACTGTCTTGAGCATTAATTGCCATACTGATTCCCATCTGGTTTAGACTGTGTTTTACCCCTTGTAAACCTTGAAGCATAAAATAATAATGTCTCAAATTTGCTTCAGGGAAATCTGTTCTTATTTCAAAATAGACCAGAAGTGGTAAAGACCTTTGATTTGCTATTCTGATGGCAGTTTCCAACGCCTGGTTGTAATGGACACGTTGAGAAGCCTGCATCCAATATATAATATATTTACCGTCTTGCTCATCCTTTTCATTAAGATAGGAAATTCTATCTTCCTGAATCATCTCTATCTCACCTCAATTCCTAAAAATAAATAATATTTTTTCTATCTCTATCCATACTCAGGGTTAATAGAAATCTATTCAAATCC